>CALBPH010000168.1 GCA_937899365.1 uncultured Leptolyngbya sp. | reverse complement strand
GAATAGAATTCCTGTAACCGTGCCAGTTCATTATTGACTAATGTCTTAGTCAATATGCGTCCTGATATCAGTAACCCCATAGGAATTGATTATTAGGGCACCGCCCAGCAAGGCTCAAATAGACCACTCTTAGAGAAATAGAAGCTCAGTTTTATTTGGGTGGTGGTTAAGAAACCTCATTTTGTTGTCTGTCTCCAGTCCATTTGCTGTAAGCCTTCAACTTAGATTTGAGATAGTTATATAACCAAGTTTCTGACACCTCTGTAATCCGAGAGATGCTTGCTACGGGGATTGCCTCAGACAAAAGTTTGTCAATCAGAGCTTTGGTCTCATCAGAAATAATGGCGTTAGTTGGCTCTGCGACAAACTGTCGGCCACAGTTGCGACACTTATGATTCTGCTTGCCGCTGTGGCTCTTTCCGTTCTTAACAATACGATTTGAACCACAACCAGGGCATTTAAGTAAAGGAGCTAACATCGGTAAAGACAGAAGTGAGCTACACATCTATATATGCATCATGAGATAGGTATATGCAAGAAGCACTATATGTATCTCAAAGAAGAACTTATATTTATATAGAAAAGATAGAATACTTTGCCGACAAAGAAAATATTCTGTCTTAATGACCATTAGGTTTTATTTTTGTGGCGTTGCGGATCTTCGGTATGACGTTATCTGGTAAAAATCGGTACATCGCATATCACACAGATCGGCTCATACCCTAAATTAGCAACGGCATTTTTGTTGCTATTTGAGTCATTGATGACGCCATGGCGAATGCTCAAGCCATGAGTAATTGAACTAATTTTTTGGTCAGCGGAAATCCTGTTGCCTGCTCAAAATAAGTAAACTTTGGGCTGGGGTCGGCCTTCAAAAAGACGAACTCCCCCTGGTAGGACAGACGCCAGTCAATTGCCGTCCACTCCAGGAATAGAGCTTGGGCAATTTCAAGACAATTTATGTGAACGTCCTCTGGCAAAATAGCTGGAATGAGTCGTGCTTGCTTATCTTCTCGGGCATCTAAATATGAACTGCGGATTTCGGCCGCATAAACTTGTTGCCCAATCACATAGCATCGAATATTAGTTCCTGGCACATATTCTTGCAATGTAACCGGGGAAAGTCTGAGGACCTGGCTCAGTCGTTCCTGCTCTAGATGAGAAAATTTTGCTAATTTGGTATGGGCTCCCTGATAAACGGGCTTAAAGATCAGCTGTGGAACTGTTGTTGCAAATGCTCGAATATGGTCGGGATTGTTGCTGATTAGGGTTTTAGGAATGGTAATACCAAGTTCTTGGACAGTAGCAAGCTGTAGTGGTTGTTCTTGATGAAATTGATAAGCTTCCCACGAATTAACCCAGTGAACTGGGCAACCCCGAATCAACGAGCGCAATATACTAGTAGAATCAGCCACCGCTATTTGGTACTGCCGTAAGTCTGGTAGCAGTGGGACATTGATGGGTAGTAACGTATGCCAGAAGATACTGTGAACGTCACTGAGATCAACTGTTTTACCAGTAGGCAATCTTAAATAGCCCCCATGGGTGTGGGGTTGCCACGTTAGCTGCAGCTGTCTAGGAAATAATTGGCTGTCCCAATAATCTACAGTGACCCCTTCCCGTTCAAGTTTATTTTTGAGGATGGTTGTATCGTTGTCTGCATCATTACCCAGTATCAGAATATGCATAAGTCATCTGAAGGGGTAATCATTCAAATACAGTCAAATACAGCTTAATGGAGCGATAGGGCAGCTATGATGACTCTCCAAGCTGTAGGTTAGGACGATCTCAATCACAAAGCTATTAGTAATTGTCCCCAGTAATACAAATTCTAAGTGTGGGTCAGCGTCTAAATTTAGTCTATGTAATTCTGCAAGGGTTAAATCAAACGGATGCCGTGTGCTCATAGACTCATGATCATCACCAATATAAAGAGTCTATAAAGAAAGGGACTGGGATAGGTGCCAAACTGGCAAGAACTTGGACTAGTCCTTATGCATCAAATAAACGAGCTCGCGGTCCAGCCATTCGTTAAATAGCTGGTTCAAAATTTGAGTCTGAATTTCCGCTGTCAGTTCTGCACCCAAGAAGTTTTCCACCATTAATAAATCATATCCGTCTTCAGATTGAATCGGCCCCAGCACATCCTTGGGTTGACTACCAAATACCTGAGCAGCCGTGTCTGGCGTTAGCTCTCGACGGGATAGGGTACCCTCATAACCACAATAGAATCGCCGTTGTTCATTGATGTCATACTGATGGGCCGCTTGATAAAAGCTAATTTCTGCCTCAGTAATCTGATAAAACAGTTCTTGGGCAAGGGGGGCATTATGCACCACTATCCGGTAAAGAATAACCTTCTCGTAGTTAAGCTTGTTTTGCGTAAAGTATGTGGGGACTTCATGGGCAAATAAGTGTTTTGCCAACTTTTGAGTTAACAACCGCCTGTGGATACCCTCTTCCCATTCTTCAGCGGTAATCAACTGATGTTCTAGCCACTGGATGGTGTCCTTTGCACTTTCCAGCTTCATTTGATGACGAAACTGATCGGCTTCTGCCTGAATTTCCTGATCGCTGATGGTAAGTCCTTTCTCTTGAACGGCCACGGTTACAATGCGATGACAAATTTCCTGTTTACATAGATCTCTAATCCGCATTTCTTGTTTTAGGAAAGACGTTAGCTGCTCGGAGTCTATTGCTAAATTACCAAAAGTAATCATGTTTAAGATCTAAGAAATGGATGGCCTAAGGGGGGATATCATAACTAAATGAAATCTTCTACACGTCTGCACCTGATATAAATGCGTGACTTGACAAAATAGTATTACCCAATAAATCAACGGTCCCCTGGGCGATGGCCAACACTGTGCCATTTGTCAGATAAATTGATGTGCTTTCAACCATGCCATCATCATCAAGATCAATGGTTTCTAGAATAATGTCGCTATCGAAAGAAATCTCCGAGCTCAGCTGTATGATATCTCCTTCATCCGGGTCGAAATCAATGATGATATCAGCATCAGCAAGCTGATTACCCTCATTTGCCCCTAAAACAAACGTGTCTGCGTTACGATAGCCAATGAGAATATCACGATCGCCATCGCTGACTAGAATGTCTTTGGCAGGTGTCCCCAATAAATAATCTATCGGATACTCTACAAGAGTATTTAAGGTTAAGGTATCGCTGCTGTCAGCGTCTAACTTAACTATCTGTTCTTGATCGTTGACAATAGGCAAAACCGTATTTAAGACAACGGCTAAAATAGTTCCATCTTGTTGTAAACGGATAACGGTAGAGTCAACAACTGTATCACCATTAAAATCGATTGACCTGAAGTCAAGATTATCCACTGTTAGACTATCTGGAATTAGTAAGTAATCTTCGCTGATATCAAAATCAGTAATAATGTCTGCATTGGCTATGTCAGTGATATTCTCACTACCACTGACTAGATCAAAAATATCTGACCCTGCATAACCAGTGATAAAGTCCTGGCCATCGGTAGTTCTTATGAGGTCATTTTGTCCGCTACCGATATGAAAAATAGGTTGAATTTTATTCTCTATTGCCTCAGCCGGGACAGTCACGTGTACGGATGTGTTCGCATCATCTATGGATGAGCTAGCACTGGCACTAGCGCTGCTAGACGTTGCTCCAGCAACAAAGATTGTCTGTTGATCGTTGCTGCTGTTTCCAGCGGGTGACTTGGCCGATGAGCTGCTGCTGGCACCCGCACCTTGGGAATTAACGTAGGAGGCCGATTGACTAAATGAGCCTGAGGATTTGCCTGCTAGTGATGAGGCGATTACTTTTTGTTTGTCTGATATCCCGTTAGCCAATTCTATTAGTGAATTTGGAAAAGACATGATGACAATTTCTCCTCAAGATTTGAACTGGCCTTACAGGTTCAACAACAGAATATATGCTTTGCAAGAAAAAACCTGCCAAATTGGCAGGTTTACAGGTTTGCCTGACGATTAGATACATTAGTTTTCTGCCAATTTGGCAACTGTTTTTGACACGATGGCTTTAATCTTTCTCCTATGGCTCTTGCTGTTTGTTAAAACTCTCATTTTCATCTGTTTTCCTGATTTAATGGCGGCTAGACCTAACCTAACTGGGTTCCGCAAGCATTTCTTTTGCGATCGCAAAACCACAGCAAATCATGAATCCGCTGTATTCTGAGGTGTTTACGCATTTTTAGCAAACCCCTGACTTACTGAGTAGAGATCGCAGTCCCCTTTAGATACCTTATCTTTGAAGGTGGGCTGGAGTCTTATTGTGTTGTGATGAATAGTAATAGTTTATGCAATGAACATTATAGACTTGGAATTTGAACAGGCGCTAAAACTGGATAGCGCTAATATTTTAGGCGGGCGAACAGCCTCTACCTATGCTAATGCCAATGCTGGAGAAGACTTTGCTGATGCTACTGCTATAGCTGTTGCAACCGGAAACTCTACAAAAACTCGCACCTCGACCAGGGCAACAAGTCGTAAGTCCAAGCGTGGTTCGTTTACCAAGGCAATGGCTAAATCATCGGCATCTGCCATCGCTGACAGGGAAGTCGAAAGATCATATTCTAGGGATTATGGTCGGAATTTTAGTTAGCTCTCTTAGCTCCGTAGATGCCCTCACTCGTCAAACAATAGAAGCTTTTGCCAAATTGGCAACATGCCTAATGGCTATGGGAATAAGTTAAGTCATAGCGCACGTCATAGAACATTAGAGAAGACTATTTTTTGATGTTTTACTATGCCAAGACTTCTCCTCAAAGAACTTTAAAGCCTCTATGGTTTTGCTGAGATAAGTAAGCTGGCAGTGCGTGGATTTTCTCTATTCGATAAGGAGACAATAGTCGATGCATATTCATGACTTAGATTACCTACAGTACGCAGGCTATAAACTCGACGTGGTGGGCGGCATGGGTCCCGACTTCGATGCAGCCAGGGAAAACTTTAATCGACGAATAGAAAGTATACGACTTGGCTTTAATACGTCTACTTCAGGCTGCAGCTCTTCTTTTGAAGAGCTAAGTTCTAGTTTCCCCGACTCCGTTGACGGTGGAGGATTTACAAGACCGTCGTTTACCCGAACACGAATTTCAAGAACAATTATTGGTAGAGAGATTGTTGAGGTGGCACCAACTGAGTAAGCAAGGATAATGATTTGATGGGGCTAATGCACTGCTAATAGGTAATATAAAGACTGCCTTCTTCTAAGCAACGTACATTAATGTACGTTGCTTATTTTTGATTTTTAGCAGCCCCTAAGTCTTTTTCTGATTACAAGAGATCGTTCTCTGCCCTTGGGCTAAAAAATAAAAAACAAAAGCTGCCAAAATGGCAACCGCAACAGAAACCATAGACCTAAGATAACAATGTGAGTCAAAGAGCTCATGTCTGACTAACAAGTTTTCTGGAGAAAAGGAATGATTATCTCTGATCTAAACTACCTAGAGTCTGCTGAAGAAACTGTAGTAGGTGGTCGCGGTTCTCGTCGCCATCGTGGCGGTGGTGACATTGACCTAAAGGGTAGAGTTCGTAAGGACGTCAAAGTCCGTGTAGACGTTAAAGAACGGTATGACAAAGAGATCTATGTTGACGCATGGGTCATTGACAATTCAGCGTTTGCCCAAGCGTTTGCCGATGCCGATGGTGACAACAGCTTCTCTGAGACTCTAACCTTTACAGATGCGAATGACTACCAGTCTAACTCCTTCTCCCAGTCCGTATCTGCCGTGTCGTAATCTGGTTTAGCTTACATAGTCTGTGAGCAATCCGATAAATATGTAGCAAACTGTTGAATGCTCATTCAGCAGTTTGCTGTGTATATGGCTGTTGTCATCCAACGCTTTCAAAGAGATTACCTATCATCCAGGGGTTTTAGCTGCCATGTGTGGTCTTCTGCCAACCGTAGGATGGCCTGGTGATAGTCTTCTAGAGACTGACGATGGCCGACGCTGAGATAGGCAGTTTTGGTAGTAGCTAAATGATTATAAAGTTGTTTTTCATTGTCACGGTCAAGGGCACTGGTGGCCTCATCTAAAATCGTGTAAGTGGGCTGATGGAGCAGCACGCGCGCAAAGCTAAGGCGCTGTTGTTCTCCTAGGGATAGCACATCACTCCATTCTTCCTCGGCATCCAAGCCGCCAAAGCGTTTATCTAAGTCGGGAAGATTGACCTGCTGCAGGGCTAATTTAAGCTGATTGTCATCAAGTTTAACCTCGGGATAGGGATAGAGGAGCTGCTGACGAAGGCTGCCCAGAATCATGTAGGGCTTTTGTGGTAAAAAGAGCAGGTGCTCTAGCTGGGGGCGCTGAATAACGCCGGAGCCGGAGTTCCAGAGACCTGCGATCGCACGCATCAATGAACTCTTGCCACAGCCGCTAGGACCCACCACCAGCAAAGAACTTTGGGCATCCAAGACCAGGGATAGGTTTTCGATCAGCGTACGCTGGTAGTTGGGGGTTTGGAGGGTTAGGTTTTGCAACGCTAGCTCATCCGCCATTTCACATCGGATGACCGGATGGTGGCAAGAGACGTCTTCCTGGGTATTTTCTTTTTGAGTATGTTCTTCTGGGGCGTCTTCTTTTTGGGCGTCTTTTTCCAATACCGGTTCTTCTCCCTTTTCTAATTCTTTTACCCCTCCTAAGGAGGTGGCAAAGTCATAAAGCCGGTCAATTCCAGCCCCAAAGGCACTCAAAGACTGAAAGCGAGCAACAATTAAATTGAGCGAAAAGAAAACCCGAATAAAGGCCCCCTGGGCTTCGCTAACTTTACCCACCTCGATGTCACCACTAAAGATACCGGGGGCCACCACCAGGGCCGGTAGCACAAAGGGAATAAACTCATAGGCATTGGTAAGGCCATTGAGACCTAACTCCCAGCCCAGCAAGCGCTTATAGTTATCAAAAGCGGCCATAAAGCGGTTGTTTACCTGGGCAGATTCTTGAGCTTCACCCTGGTAAAAAGCAATAGCTTCGGCATTTTCTCGCACCCGCACCAAGCTAAATCGAAAATTGGCCTCCCGTTTTAACTGTTCAAAATTTAGTCGGACGAGGGGTTGACCAAAGACACCCACGGTAACCAGGGTACCGATAACGGCATACCCCAGTAGAAAAATCACCAGTTCGCGTGAAATACCTAATAAAACACCGCTAAAAGCAATGATTTCCAGCACTGAGTCGGATAAAACCAGGGCCAGGGTCAGGGATTCCTGGGTGAAATTTTTAACATCTTCCGCAATCCGCTGGTCAGGATTATCAATGTCGGGGCTAAACTGATTGATCCGATAAAAGGCGCGCTCAGCAAAATAGCGTTCAACAAAGTCGGTGGTCAGCCAGCGTCGCCAGGCCAGCCCCAAGCGGTCACGAAGGTAGGTATAGGCCGCCAGTAAGGGGGCATAGACAACAAGCACCCCGATAAAAATAATCACCGTTTGCCAAAAGCGAGACTCATTTTTAGCAGAAAGGGCTGAGATCAGCTCCCCACGCTGATTGTTAAGCACAACGCTAAGACCGGTATAGGCCAACAGCAGCAGCACAATCAGTAACAGCAGCCCCCGCGCCTTCCATTTTTCGTCGCTGAACCAGTAGGTTTTGGCAATGGTCCAGAAGCGTTGAAATATTTGCAGGTTAAAGCGTTGCATGAATTGAAAGCAGTTGATTTAAGGCCTTTAGAAAACTATACATGTAGTTAATGGGGTTCTTTGCCTATCGAAGGATTGGTGCTGGAGCCTATTTTGGGACGGCATGGGGGCGAGTACGGGTGCGTTATTAGAACAAGCGGTTCAATCGTTAAACGACAGTCTCGCAGCTGATTTAGTCCAAACTATTAAAGAATGTTCTCCTTTTGATAGCAAAATCATTCTTATCAACGGCCATAAGCTCGCTGCCTTTATGATTGAGCATAACGTCGGTATTTCACCTGCGATGACCTATGTGGTGAAACGCATTGACACTGATTATTTTACTGATGAGTAATGCGACCTTACTTCTCTCGCATTACTCATCAGCAAAATGAAAAGCCCTCACTATCTAGCGAGGCCGTCTGCTGGCCAAAGCCCACTGGGTTAACTGGGGAAACAATCGATTTAATTCTGTTGCGATCGCAACTGGCCCGACAACTACTTCAGCCTGCTGTTGCTTAACTGCTTTCCAAACCGCCTCGGCAATGTCCTCAGGCTGACTCACCCAGCTAGATTGCAACGTTTGCTGCATCTGTTGCTGACGCTCGCTAGCCTCTTGATCAGATTTCCCTCGAAACATGGCCCGTTCTAAAAAGTCGCTATTGATTACCCCAGGATGAACAATCCCCACATGAATCCCTTCGGATGCCAGTTCTATCCGTAATGATTCAGTTAATCCGGTGAGGGCATATTTGCTGGTACAGTAGGCTGTCATTTGTGGCAGGGGCATTTTACCGCCAAAGGAACCCACATTAATAATGGTGCCGCTACCCTGAGCTAACATGGCTGGTAGCAGCGCCTGAATGGTATGAATACAGCCCCATAGATTGGTGTCTAAAATTTGGTGCCAGTCATCAAGGCTGGTGTTGACGGCGGGACCCGTCAAGCAAATTCCAGCATTGTTAATGAGGGCATCCACACGACCGTAGGTATCAAGGGCTTTTTCTATCAGCTGGGTGACCTGTTGAGCATCGCCCACATCCGTGGGTACTGCCAGGGCCTGACGTCCCATGGCTTGGAATGTTTGGGCAACCGTGTCTAAACGCTCACGGTTGCGGGCAGCATGAGTCCACTCCCATCCGCCCTGGGCAAATCGAAGGGCGGTGGCTTTACCTGCCCCCTGGGATGCTCCGGTAATTAAAACATGGTTGACCACGGTAGTTTAGTTTGAGGGAATATGCCCCAGATCATACTGCCGTCCGCGCCAGCTGGTAGGGGTGTGAAATGAGGACAGCCCAATGCGCACAACCGCCAAGGGGTCGGCCAGGGGTGACAGCCAAAATAGCCATTTACCTTGGGCCTGGCTCAAATCGTAGGAGGAACTAATGGCCAGCTGGAGGGCAAATCGAATGGCAATAAGACCGCCGTTTAACCCCAGGGCCAGCTGCACCGATGGGCTGGGGGCTGCCAACAGTAAAATCGGCAAACTCAGCCACGGCAATGCTTGCACACTGGCCAAAAACCATAAGTCACTCCAAATCTGTCCCGGCGAAGACGCATCCTTCAAGTCCAGGGAACGGCCCCACTCTGTCCATGTTTCTTGCAGTCCTTCGTACATGCGCACTTTTAATAAAAAAGCGCCATCCCAAAAGCCCACCTTTGCCCCAGATTGGGCGGCGTACCGGGCGAGGGTGACGTCATCACAAAAAGACGATTTTGCAATGGTGTAGCCCCCCAGCCGATCGAGCAGTTCCCGTCGACAGAGAAAACATTGGCCATTGGCCATGACTCTCTCGGCTCCTTCGTCGGCCCCTGCTGGTCCAAACCGATACACCAGGGTCATGAGCAGGGCTGGCTGCAGCCATATCTCCCCCGGTGTTTTCAAAATAAACTGTGGCGACAGTGAGACTAGGTCATAGCCCTCGGCTTCGGCGGCCGATATGAGCGCTGCCACTAAACCTGGCTGGGGCTGGGTGTCGGCGTCAATGCCTAACACCCATTTACTCTCGGGCGAACTGTGGGTATAGCCATAGTGGAGCGCCCAGGGTCGACCCACCCACTCTGGAGGTAGCGGGTCGTCAGTTAAGAGAGAAAAGCGGGTGTCGTTTGCCTGGGCCGCTTTGAC
>CALBPH010000167.1 GCA_937899365.1 uncultured Leptolyngbya sp. | reverse complement strand
GGCGCAACGTCGGTTTGCGATACCGGCTAGGACAAGGGTGGAGATGCCAAAAATCTCTTAGCCCTTGGCATTTTCTTGGTAGTCCATTAACGCCGTAAGCTAATAGTTAGAGAGGTAAGTCTCTAAAATATTAAACTGCTCCGGATTGAGACTATAGTACATCCAACGACCCTGCTGCCGGGCGGTTACCAGACCGGCTTGCTTAAGCGTCTTCAGATGGAAGGAGAGTTTTGACTGGGCAATGCTGAGACGTTCACACATGTCACCGACACAAAACTCTCCTTCGCGTAAAAGCTCTAACACTTGGATGCGAATGGGCTCGGAAAGGGCGTGAAACCCTGAAAATACGTGCTCTTGATTAGTTGAAGTGTGCATGGCAATTGATTAATAAACACTAAACCCATATCCAAATTCAGGTAAGCTTAAAATCACTTACCAATGTCATCTGAATTTTTTTTAAAATTAGCCAAAGTCAAATCAGCTTGGCAATCCGGACAAACACGCGAGATTTGTCTGCATCAACTTCACATGATCAAAACTCTTCTCTGTGTAGAATCTCTAACATTTAGATGCCCATTGACTCCAGCAGTAGATATTGATTTGGTCTGACGTGGTTCTGATTGGTTGAACGGTGCATGGTAGTTGATTGATAAATGCAGAACTCTCTAGCCGAGTGCAAGCAACCTTTGTTGTCTAAATCTTTATATTTTCTTTAACTTAATCAAGATTGAATCGTGTGGCCATCCGAACAAATACGCGAAATTTGTTTACATCAACTGCTCTCTAACTGACGAAATAATCGCCAGGGCGGTAAGCGAAGCCGTTGTTGCACGTAATATTCCTAAACCAAGAGATGTTTCTTGATAGCCATGTGCGATCGCAACCGTGATTTCCTCAGGTGTCCAGCCCCCTTCAGGACCAATCACCAGCTGAATCGATTGCTGAGGAGAATCGCTCAGAAGTGTTTGTACACAAGGTAATAGCCCTGGTGCATTGACCCTGGCAACACAAAAATAGTTCCCAGACGTTACAGACCTGTCCTGAATCCACTCAGTAAAGTTGAGGGGCGGGGAAATTTGAGGCACGTAACCGCGCTCACATTGCTCCGATGCTTCCTGGGCAATGCGCTGCCAGCGTTCCAATTTTTTGGGGCTGGGTTTGAGCAAGGTGCGTTCACTTAGCAAGGGCTGTATATCGGTTACACCAAGCTCCGTAGCCTGACGCACCACGTCGTCAAAGCCAGTTTTGGGCAATGCCGCCACCAGTTCTAAGGTTGCTGGCCGTAAAGAAGGCGCCAGTGTAGAAAGAATCTTTGCATGGCCCGGGGTCTCTGTCAGCTGACCCTGCCACCGCTGCCCTTGACCATCCTGGGCAATAAACCGATCGCCCGCCCTTAACCGCAGTACCCGCTGTAAATAGTGAACCTGCTCACTATTTAGCTGAAGCGTGTCAGCCACCCGCTGAGCCGGGTTGATGGTAATGCGCTGCATTCGTTATGTTGAGTGGCCTCGATCCTTGTGACAAAATTTTAATCTAAGCCCGCCCTATCGAATACTGACAAACCCAGTCTGTTCAATCAGTGTCTGACCTTCGGGGGAGAGCAATATGTCGACATAGGCTCGCCCAGCTGCTTCATCCCTAGAGCCATCGGCCTTAACAATGACAAATAGGCGTCGAGTTAACGGATAGGTGCCTTCACGAAACGCATCCCTATTCACCGCATTGGCCTGATCTATACAGTCTTGACCCGTTTTCCAGACGCCCGATAAGGGAGGAATAAACTCATCTGGCTGGCCCTGGGCAGCAACGGGAATGGCATAGATCGAGCACTGAGAGTCAACTTCGGTCGCCCACGCTTAGTTAATTCCCCCTGCGCCCTTGAGCACCCCTCGTATGCCTTGGGCGGCGTCATCAACAAAGACCACGGTCTCACCATAGGTGTCGGCTTCTAGCACCTCATCTAAAAAGTACTTGGCTGTGCCGGCAGCCTCTGGCGAACGACTGAAAGGAACCACTGGCAGATCGGGGCCCCCCAGTTCTGCCCAGTTGGTGATTGCCCCGGTGTAAATGGCCGTGATCTGATCGACGCTCAGACCCTCCATCCCCAGATTTGGATGAACGGCTAGGGCAATGCCGTCGATCGCTGCTGGAATTTGCTCTAGGGTAAAACCACGCTGCTGAGCCGCTTCGTACTCAGCGGGCTTGAGCGGTCGGGAGGATTCTGAAAATGACAGCTGACTGTCCAATAGCATCTTGACCCCGGTGCCTGAACCGGCTGCACCCTTGGACGGCAGCGTATATCGCAGCTGGAAATCAGGCAACGCAGCGGTAATGGCCTGGTTTAGAGGTTCATGGATGGGAATCCAGGTGGCGCGGCCACCGTAGCTACATAGCCCCCGCGGCACAGTTTGACTCGCGCCCACTGAGCCCCCGGAGGCAGCAGAGGCAGGAGGCGTGGTTTGACCGGCTGACGGGTTAGTTACCGGTAACCCTGGCTTGGGACCGCCTGCTCCCGCCAACCAGGCGACTATGCCAAAAACCCCAGCAACTACACCTAAACCAGCCAGGGTAATGGTTACCAGAACTTTATTATTTTGCTGCTTTTGCATGCCAGTACTAATTACTTTGAATAATGATGCGACGGGATGTTGGTTAATAACGTTCGCTTAACCAGGTTTTGAGACGATGGGGAGTCGAGTCATTTCAACTATATTTCAACTATGTCCTCTGGTTTGGCCGCAATCGGGAAAACCACGGTTGGACTCATGGGATTTACATCCAGGGGTGGTGGGTCTATCTATCCTTAGACTGGACAAACGTATGTAAAAACGACCGGAATAGAACACATATTTATGAAGGACTAGTTAAGTTTCCTGACTCGACTTGTCTATATTTGTGAGCTAGTTTCATCGGTTATTGAGGTAAGTAACGCGTTACATCCCATCTAAAAAAATTGTTCAGTATGTGAATTTAAACGGGAAAGCTTAATCAAAATCAAGTTTGGTAAATCTGTAAGATTATCTCAGCCTTGTGCAAACAAACCTTCGGTAATTTTGCCTAACATTTAGTTTGGCGTTTGATTTCGCTGCCATAACTGTGGTGGATTTCCCTGCCTGCGGGTTTAGTCTTGTTTGAGATCCAGATTGTATGTTCAGATATGCTTACGTTCTAAGTTCACTCAATCACTCAAAAAACGCTACATTGCTTAGTCCATCAGGGTTTTCATCATGGCAGCAGTCTTGAAAATTGGCAGTTCAGAGCTTGATATCCGCACGTTGCTAGAGCAGCTTCAGCAGCATCAGCTTTTGCCTAGGTTGGTGCAAGAAGTCGTTGTGGATCAGGCCATCGAATCGATTGCCTGCGATCCTGAGGAGGCCTATAAGACGTTTTGTCAACAGCTTAATTTGGTCACCGAAGAGCAGCAGCAGGCCTGGCAGTCTCAGCAAAAGCTGACCCAGGAGCAAATGTATATGATGGCGCTGCGAACGGCCAAAATTGCCAAGTTTAAGGAGGATAACTGGGGTAATCAGGCAGAATCTTACTTTTTGGAGCGTAAGGTCAAGCTGGATCGGGTGCTCTATTCCCTGATTAGAACCAAGGATCCGAGTCTGGCTCAGGAACTCTACTTTCGTCTCAATGACGATGGGGGCTCCTTTACTGATTTGGCCCGGCATTATTCTGAAGGTCAGGAGGCCCAAACTGGAGGATTAATTGGTCCGGTGGAGCTGAGTGTCCCCCATCCTATGATTGGGCGGATGCTATCGGTCAGCCAGCCGGGGCAGCTGTGGTCCCCCACCCCCATTGGTGAGTGGTATGTGATTACCCGTTTAGAAAAGTTTGTACCGGCACAGTTTGATGCGTCCATGCGTCAACGATTGATAGATGAACTTTTTAAGACATGGCTACAGGAAACAACGCAGGTTACTACTGTTCAGCCCCTTTTGCCTTAAAGACATTAGCCGCCTAAGCGCGCATAGTTCACCCAACCTATGACTTATACCGTAAATCCTATCCATCAACAGTTAGGTAGCGCAGCGCCCTTTGACCGGCTGCCGCCGGCAGCACTGCAGACACTGTCTGAGCAAAGCCAGCTGTTGCGCTATCGCATGGGGCAACCAATCCTGAGGCGTGAAACCATGCCCCATCAGGTTGTCTTTATTCAAGAAGGTCAGGTCCGTTTGCTGGGGTATGACCCCTACACTAAAAACCCAATCACCTTAAAACTATTGGGCCCTGGGGATATCTTGGGGCTGGCGGGTCCGGCGCGAGGGGTGGCCTGTGAAAGTGCGATCGCATCCACCGAAATTGTCGCCGTAGCCATCCCGGTACCGGCCATCAAGCAGCTGCTCGCCAGCCATCCCAGCTTTGCCAGCGCCATTCAAAATCACTGCTACCTGGCAGAACTATTTGAAATTGTCAGCAAACACTTTGAAAATCAGGCCCACAATGTCGGCAATATTGCTGAACTAACAACAACCATCCAAACGGCGGGGATCGCGGTTCGGGAAGTGCCCCTAGGGACACTTAAGCATAGCGACCTCGATAGCCAGCATCTGTGGTTTATTAGCCGCGGCCAGATCGCCTCCCACGAGCAGGGGGGGCAGCTAAGTCCCTCCATGGCCTCTACCCAGGTGCTCAGTACCACGGGAGCCCGTCTGGTGGGGATTCCGTCAGCGGTGCTAGCCGCCCAGGTCGAAACCAAGGCGGCGGAAGTTTTAAATGACGACCCCTGGGACCACGCTGCTGCCGATATTCCCTATGCCGATGACCTGTCCAGGGACATTGACATTGAGACTGAACCAAGCAGTGAGCGAGACTACCCCCACATTCGCGCCCGCGGCGAGGCAGATGCCCTGGTGGCCTGTTTTGAAATGCTGGCCAAGCATTTTGGTATGCCCTTTAAGCGGGATGTGGTGCGCCGGGTAATTACCAATCAAAAGGCGCGTCTGGGGCAGGTTTCGTTAGCGTCCTGTGGTGCCGTTGCCGACATGCTGGGTCTCAAGCCCCAGCTGGCTAAGGTCCCCGCTAGCGCCATTGGCCGGCTGCCCAAGCTGGCCCTGATCAAATGGCGCGATAGCTACGCTGTGCTTTATGAAACCTCAGCGAAGCGATACGTCATTGGCTGCCCTACCGATAAGGGCCTCGTGCGCCATTCCCCCCAAACCTTTGAAGAACTGTGGGGTCCTGAGGGTGAAGTGCTTCTACTGGAGACCACCTCCCAAACGCCCCAGCAGCGATTCGGGCTGTCGTGGTTTACGCCATCCCTCAAAAAATACAAGTGGATCCTGGTGGAGGTGTTGGTCGCCTCGTTCTTCTATCAGATCTTTGGGTTGGCCAATCCCCTGATGATCCAGGTGATTATTGACCGGGTAATTGTGCAGCAGAGTGTGGACACACTGCATGTGCTGGGTATTTTCCTCGTCATTGTGGCGGTGTTCGAGGCCATTCTGGGCAGCCTGCGCACATATTTATTTGTCGATACCACCAACCGGATCGACATGACCCTGGCGTCCCAGACCATCGATCATTTACTCAGGCTGCCCCTGAAGTATTTTGACCGCCGTCCGGTGGGTGAACTGTCTAGCCGGGTCAACGAGCTAGAAAATATCCGTCAGTTTTTGACCGGTACCGCCCTAACCGTGGTGTTAGATGCCGTTTTCTCGGTGGTCTACATCGTCGTTATGCTGATTTACAGCGTTAAGCTGACGGCGGTGTCCTTGTCGACCATTCCGCTATTTTTAGGGCTAACGTTCTTTGTCTCGCCAATTGTGCGGCGTCAGCTGCGGGCCAAGGCGGAGCAAAACGCCAAGACCCAGTCATTTTTGGTGGAAGCCCTATCGGGGATACAAACGGTTAAGGCCCAAAACATTGAGCTCAATACCCGCTGGAAGTGGCAGGATCGCTACGGTCGCTATGTCAGCGATGGCTTTAAGACCGTATTAACCTCCACCACCGCTAGCTCAGCCAGCGGCTTCTTGAACAAACTGTCGGGTCTGTTGGTCCTTTGGTTTGGCGCTTACCTGGTACTAGAAGGCGAGCTCACCCTGGGTGAACTGATTGCATTCCGAATTATTTCTGGCTATGTGACCCAGCCCCTGCTGCGGCTGACTCAGCTGTGGCAGAACTTCCAAGAGACGGCCCTATCCCTGGAGCGTTTGAGCGACATTATCGACCACCCCCAGGAACAAGAGGAAGAGCAGCGCAGCCAGATTCCGATGCCGGACATCAAGGGCCATGTGCGTTATGAGAATCTATCTTTCCGATTTGGTGCCTCTGGCCCGCTACAGCTGTCCAATATCAATGCCGAATTTCCGGCTGGGCAGTTTGTCGGTTTGGTGGGTCTTAGCGGCTCGGGTAAAAGTACCATGATGAAACTTTTGCCCAGGCTATATGAGCCCAACTCGGGTCGAATCTTGATTGATAATTACGACATCAACAAGGTGGAGCTGTACTCCCTGCGGCGGCAGGTGGGGATTGTGCCCCAGGACAGTCTGTTGTTTGAGGGTACGATTCAGGAAAATATCTCCCTGACGAACCCTGAAGCCACCACCGATGAGGTGATTGAGGTGGCCAAGATCGCCTGCTGTCACGAGTTTATTATGGGGCTGCCGGTGGGGTACAACACCCGCGTGGGTGAACGGGGGTCATCCCTATCGGGGGGACAGCGCCAGAGAATTGCGATCGCACGCACAATTCTGCAAAATCCCCGTCTACTGATCCTGGACGAGGCCACCAGTGCCCTCGACTATGACACCGAAGCTCAGGTATCTGCCAACCTCATGAAATGGTCTAAGGGCCGCACCGTTTTCTTCATTACCCACCGACTAGGCGCATTACGCACAGCGGACAACATCCTAGTGATGGACCAGGGATCCATTGTCGAAGAAGGCACCCATGAAGAACTTCTAGCACTCAAAGGGCGCTACTACTGTCTACACCAGCAACAAGGGGGTTAATCGGCATGACGTCTCAACTACAGAACAACGGTATTCCCGATAATTCAGCAGGCAACGGTCAGGCCAAGCCCTTTGACCAGCCCGTTATTTTGCGCCAGTCTCCCGTCTGGTCCCAAGCCATCGTCTGGGCCATTCTCGGTGTTACCAGCATCAGCATTCTCTGGGCCTTTTTGGCCCAGGTCGAAGAGACCATTCCAGCCCAGGGCAAATTAGAACCCGTAGGCGTAGTCCAGCCGGTACAAACCCCCAGCGGCGGTGTGATTGAAAAAATCCATGTCAAAGAAGGGGACCTGGTCGAAAAAGGGGATGTGCTGATTACCTTTAACCAATCAGCCGCCAATGCCGAACTGGAGTCTCTGCTAATTATTCGGGAACAGCTAGCCAACCAGACCGAAGTATACCGAGCTGAAAATGCTAACGGCGACGGCAGAGTTATTCCCGTGAGCAGCGACCTACAGCAGCGCCTGGAAGAAAAAAATGCCCTAGAAACCAGCAACCAAATCTATCAGGCCCAAATTGACGGTGATACCTCTGGCCTGTCAGCTGAAGCCGCTGCGGATGTTAACAGCGCTAGGGGGGAGGCCCAAGAACGCCAGATCCAAAACCGCGAGCAAATTAAAGACCTAAAAGGTCGGCTAAGTCAGGCACGCGCAGAATTAAGAAATGCTGAAAACGATCTAAACACTAACCAGGAGATTTTAGAGCGCTTAACCTGGCTAGAAAAAGAAGGAGCCGTAGCAGAACTCAGCCGACTACAGCAAGAACAGGAAGTTAGCACTCGAATTACACGAGTCAGCACCTTAAACGACGAAATCAGCCGTCTCGATGCCCAAATAAACCAGGCAGAGTCAGAGATTAAGCGTTCCGAATTTGAATTTGAGACGGCCCGTCGTGACCAGATCCGCAACAACCGTGAGCGCATTTCCTCCATTGATAGCGACCTGGGACAGACCGTATTACAAAATGAAACCCAGCGACAAGAGCTTAGCAGCCGCATTGCCCAGCTAGAAGAACAGCTGCAATTCCGAGAGCTGACGGCTCCGGTGAGTGGGGCCGTCTTTAATCTCAAGGCTAACCAACCTGGTTACGCAGCCAACTCCACCGAGCCCATTCTGGAGATTGTGCCCCAAAACAATCTGGTTGCTCGCATCTTTATTCACATCAAAGATATCGGTTTTGTACAGCTAAACGACGACTGCCGTACCGCTGTACAAGATGAAAACCAAGACGGGATCGCCGCTAACTGCAAGTCGGTTGATGTGCGGATTGATGCCTTTACCTACAGTGAGTATGGTGATATCGATGGCCATTTGGTCAGTATCGGTTCTGACGCCCTCCCCCCTGACGAGATTTATCAGTTCTATCGATTTCCAGCAGAGATTCAGCTACAGTCCCAGGTTCTAGAATCTAGAGGTGAGACGTATACACTCCGCTCCGGCATGTCTTTAAACGCCAACATTAAAACAGAAAAGCGGACGGTTATCTCCTTCTTTACCGATCTGTTCGTTCGTAAAAAGGACAACTTCTTCTCTAAATAAGGGAGAGCTTTGCCAAAGTCGACTACTTTCCCAGGGGGTTAGCTAAGGTTAGGCTCCTGAATCCCATAAAACAGCAAAACTCTCGAAGCCTGCTAATGTCTCTAATGCTGTAGTCGTAAGCAGGCTTCACGCTTATCGCCCTTATAGTCTCTAATCTAGAGAAGTCCACTGCTTAACAAAAACAGTGAATTTCTCAAATTCCCCAGGTCTGCAGGCATACTCAAACTGACCCCACGCAAACCCGAGCGATCCCCCATTACCATGCAAGATTTCAACTGGAAAAAACTTCAAAATGGTTCGGACATCCGTGGTGTTGCAATCGACGGTGTTGCCAACGAACCCGTCAACCTCACCCCAGATATTGCCCAGCGCCTAGGTCAGGCTTTTACCACCTGGTTAGCCACAAAGCTAAGTAAATCCACCGCCGAGCTGCAGCTTGCTGTCGGTCGAGATAGTCGCCTATCTGGCCCTGTTCTCATGCAGGGAGTGACAAGTGGCATGGCCATGCTGGGGGCTCAGGTTTATGACGTTGGCATCGCGTCTACCCCCGCCATGTTTATGAGTACCGTTACCCCTGGGTTCGAATGCGATGGGGCCATCATGATGACCGCCAGCCATCTGCCCTTTAACCGCAATGGTCTAAAGTTTTTTACCGCCCAGGGGGGACTCGGAAAGCCAGATATTACCGAAATTTTGACCCTAGCTGAGCAAAATGACTTTCCCGCAGCTGCCACAGCGGGTGCCATCGAAGAACGGGACTTGATCTCGGTCTATGCCGAGCAGCTAGTACAAACAATTCGCACCGCCGTCAACCATCCCAAAACGTTTGACCAACCGCTCCAGGGGCTAAAAATTATTGTCGATGCTGGCAATGGGGCCGGGGGCTTCTATGCCAGCAAAGTGCTAGAACCCTTGGGGGCTGACACCACCGGTAGCCAGTTTTTAGACCCCGATGGCATGTTTCCCAACCACATTCCCAACCCCGAAGACTCCGATGCCATGTCGTCCATTTGTCAGTCTGTGCTCGCCCACAAAGCCGACTTTGGCATTATTTTTGATACGGATGTGGACCGCTCAGCTGCCGTAGATCAGCAGGGTCAAGAACTGAACCGTAACCGTTTGATTGCACTGATTTCTGCCATTGTGCTACAAGAGCATCCAGGTTCCACCATTGTCACAGATTCCATTACCTCCGATGGGTTAGCCCAGTTTATTGAGCAAGATTTGCAAGGCAAGCACCATCGCTTTAAGCGCGGCTAT
>CALBPH010000166.1 GCA_937899365.1 uncultured Leptolyngbya sp. | reverse complement strand
CGGAACGATCTTATCTACCAGATGCTGACGTATGGCATTTCTAACAGATCGGTGGTGTATCTTCTAAATCAGCATCGAAAAAAAGCACCGCTCTTCAAAGGGAAGAACAGTGCTAGATGTTTGTCCAGTGTGTTGAAGGAGTGAGTCTGAAACGCACTAACGTCTAGGAGAGCCAAAATGGCGATATGACCGCTTTCGACGTTGGGATTTGGTCCGACGTAAATTGGGTAGACCAATACTGGCCATACCTAATAACGCCAGAGGAGCTGCCCGTTTTGACTGGGCGAGCACTGTGGACGGCGTTGCCTGTTGCTGGGCAGAACGCCTGGTCTGATGGGTATTCTGAAGCTGATCAGCAGCCACTAAGGAGAGTAAACCCATCACAATAAAGCTGCTCAAACGATTGAGCGATTTGTCCACCGATGGCAGTTCGTGGGTTGTCGAGTAGGTGGCGACAATAAACCAGATAAACAGACCAACGGAGACGATTAGGGCAATACCGTTGATGGCAGGGGTGTGGGCAAAGGTGTAAATTGCCCCCTCGGTAGGGCCATCAATGGCGGCATTAAAGTCTTCTAAGGTAGAAAATGGACTTGGCATAGGGTATCTCCTTACATCTGCGGGCTAGCTTTTGACACGGCGATGGCTGGCTCTGGTGTGTGCCCATTTTGCTCAGGCAAAATGGGATACTCTGGATAGCCTTCGAGACCAAAGTCCGCGATATCTAGACCGGCGATTTCCTCTTCTCGAGAAACCCGGAGCATACCTAACTTCTTAAGGACAAAGCTGACGCCATATCCAGGGATAAAGCCGAGGATAATTGTGCAAACAAACGTACCCACCAGCTGACCCACAAATCCGGTTAGGGGAATGCCCTCACCCTGGGGGTAGCCAGAGGCCATAACGCCCACTGTCATGGCCCCTAACAGACCGCAGTAGCCATGGACGGCAAAGGCGCCAACCGCATCGTCAATGCCCGCTTTCTCAACTGCTTTGCCAACAAAGGGCATGGTGTAAGCACCGATGAAGGCAATCAGGATAATCATGGGGGGGCTATATAGATCTAAACCCGCCCCCACGGAGATAATCCCTGCCAGGCCACCGGAAATGGTAAAAAACGGATCGGCCTTGGACGCAATGTAAGAACCCACAATACCCGAGCATAGGGCCAATGTTGTATTCACACCGACCGAGGCCAGGGTCATGGGGGTGCCGTAGATAGTAATCTCTCCGGTTTGACCTGGAACAAAGATGACGCAGGCGGCTAAAAATGCATAGAAGCCCACAAAAATCAGCATCAGTCCCACCATGGTTAGGGGGAGATTGTGGGGCATAATCGGGTTTGGCTTACCGTCGGAGTCAAATTTGCCAATGCGGGGACCTAAGTTGATCAAAACACCCAGGGCAAAGAAACCCGAAACACCGTGCAGGACGGCCGAACAACCAAAGTCGTGGTAGCCAAAGTTAGTTAAGAACCAGCCGTAAGGGTGCCAGCCCCAGGCGGCGGCAACAACCCAGGTAAACGACCCTAAAACCACAGCTAAAATGGCATAGGCACCCACTTTGATGCGCTCAATCACCGCACCTGAAAGAATAGATGCGGTGGTCATGGAAAATAGGGCAAAGGCAAACCAAAAGACGCCTGTAAGGTTGTCGGCAATGTTGGGACCCATGGCGGGTGACCAGGGATAGGAGGCTTGAACCAGGCCCAGGACTTCACCAACAATTCCTTCAGAGGCTGAATCGGTCCAGGGCCCAACAATGCCCCCGGTCAGTGGGAACAGCGGGAAGGCGTTGTATACCCACCAGCCAAAGAAGAAGAAGGTAAGACCAACAACAGACAGGGTAAGCAGGTTCTTGACCATGGTGGCCAGAACATTTTTGGCGCGCGAAGCCCCACCCTCGTAGGCTAAAAAGCCCACGTGAATAAGGATCATAAATACGGAGGCCCAATAATAGTAGGACTCCGACACGAACGTTGCGAGAAACTCTTGAGATTCAGGAGACATGCTCGACTCCAGTGTGGATTCAACAAATGGTCAACAATAACCGGACAATTATTTAGTCAGCGAGAAGAAAAACACTATCCTTGCCAAAAGAATCTGACAGGACAGTCGTTCAGGCGTTCAAGGAACCTATTATTTTGTCTGTAACTACGCTAGTAACTAAATAAACTAAATAGACTAGATTGGTTCAACTTAGGTCGACTTGTTATGCCAAGAGTATGCAATGCAAATCTTGACAAGGCTGTATTAATTACTACTGAACAGCTTCCACAATCGCCGTTTTTACAATTCTCTTTACTTGCATGTTACTGACAGATTTCTGGGCTACAGAGACTGTATTTGTTCGAGTTTGCTGGTTAGGGTCTTCAGGTCTTGACGGGCGGCGTGCAGTTCTAGGATCGGCTGCCCCTGGTGTGGGTGCTGCCAGATCAGCAGTGGCATCCCCTGTAGCTGGGCGGGTACGGCCCGATGGTTGGGAATATCTTTTAAGCGGTGGGGCGGTCTGACGGTGGCCTGGGATATAATCTCTGGCAGCAGACTAATGGATAAAGACAGACGCGCCAGCCAGTCAAACTGTTTGAGCCAGATCTTGGCTTTGAGCGGTGTTATTAGCTGTTGGAGAGGCCCAGCATAGACAATGCGAAAGTTGCGATCGCACAGTCTTAATACCGAACAGTTCTTGTCCTGCAGTCGGGTCTCCATGGACTGAAACGGGGCTAAATAATCCACCTCTGCGCCGAATAGGGACCTGGCTACGGCCAGACCATCCACCCCTGCCAGGTCCCAAAGAGGGTGCTCCATCACCATGGCCTCATTTACCTCATATGCGTACTCGACTTTTGCTGGGGTCAAAGGCAGCCAAGGGTCCGACGGTCGCGACAACTCGACGCTTAATCCCATCTAATAAGCCTATTTCGACCGGGGTGCCCGGTGCGGCATACTCAGGCACAACCTGGGCCATGGCAATACTTTGATTGAGAATCGGTGAGAACGTGGCGCTGGTAATTTGACCAATCCGCCAACGTTCACCCTGGGGGTAAACATTTTGACCCTGGGCGGCTACCTCATTCCCCGCCAACACCAACCCAACCGCTACCCTCGGTGGATGCTGACGAATCTTGTCTAAGGCTGTCTTACCGATAAAGTCTGGTTTTTTCATGGCAACGGTCCAGCCAATCCCCGCCTGATAGGGGGAGGTTAAGTCGTCAAATTCGTAGCCTGAGGCCAGCAGACCGGCTTCGATGCGTGCCCGGTCCAGGGCCTGCATTCCCAAGGGCAGCAGCCCCGCCGACTGGCCCGACTGGAGCAGCAGCTGCCAAAGCTGAGCCCCCTTGTCTGGATGAACAAACAGCTCATACCCCAGCTCACCGGTATACCCGGTGCGGGAAAGCAACAGGGGGATGTCTCCTACCCTGGCTGCCGTAAATTGGAAATAGCCCAGAGTGTCTAAGGTAATGGTGGGGTCTGCAAACGATGTGATCGGTCTGAGAAT
>CALBPH010000165.1 GCA_937899365.1 uncultured Leptolyngbya sp. | reverse complement strand
CAGCAGGTTTTTAATAGGCCCAGCCCGTCTGAATATAAGCGTCTGTTTCGCGTTGCCGTTTTAACCTCCACAGCCGCCGGCATGCTGGAGCGTCAGCGGGCCAGGTTGCAGGAACGGGTGGAAATTTTAGGTGTGGAGATTGACAATATTTCTCAGCGTCAGTTTTTATCAGAACTCACCAAAGGTGTGATTTTTACACCCAATGTGGATCACCTAATGAAATTGCAGGAGGACACTGAGTTTCAAGCGGCCTATCGTCAGGCTGACTACAAGGTATGTGACAGTCAGATTTTGATGTATGCATCAAAATTGTTGGGTAAACCCCTCAAGGCCAAAATCTCAGGTTCTGATCTTCTGCCGCTATTTTGTAAGTATCACAAAAACAACCCCGATATCACTATCTTTTTGCTAGGTGGGGCCGAGGGAGTGGCCAAACAGGCCCAGATTAATATTAATGCCAATATTGGACGAGACATTGTGATTGCCGCCCATTCTCCCTCCTTTGGGTTTGAAAAAGATGAGGCCTAATGTCAGTCAATTATTGACATTATTAATGGGTCTGGGGCCACGGTTTTGGCTGTAGGGGTGGGGGCGCCCAAACAGGAGCTATGGATTGCTAAATATCGCTGTCAAATGCCCGGGGTGAACATCTTTATGGCGGTGGGGGCGGCCTTAGATTTTGAGGCTGGTAACAAACCTAGAGCTCCCCAATTTTGGAGTGATTTGGGGATTGAATGGCTATACCGCCTAATGTCCGAACCCAGACGTCTTTGGAAACGTTATCTGTTAGAGGACCTACCGTTCTTTAAACTGCTGTTAGAACAAAAGTTAAAACAGATTACTAAGAAGTAAACTCCCCAAAAGACAAGTTTAGTAGCAGACTGCTGTAAACGCTAGAGTTTTACCCTCGCTGTGGGCTAAAACAATTTTTAGCTACCAGATAAAATCTTACGAGTGCTGTAGTTCTAGTTTTTCACATTAAAAAACATGAAAATCAATGGGTAAAGATACCTCATTTTTTTCATGTTTCTTGAAACAAAGCTAGTATCTGAGTAATTTGCTGTTGCTGATTTAGAGGATGAACCGATCGGTTAGATATGCCGTAGGGCAGCACCTTGCAGATAAACTCATCCCGAGGATCCGCAGCGCCCCCAGCTCGAGCTGAGCTTCAATGCACAAGGAACTGGAACTTATATGGAAAACAGCAAGCGTGAGCGGCTGGTTTTAGTCATTGATGATCATCATGAGCATTTGGCGGTGATCAAACAAGTCCTTGCTGATAGCACCAGCCCTTGCCAAGTCATTGCCATGTCTAGCAGTGACCAAGCACTTGAGTTCCTCCGCCATCAAGGGAATTATCAACAGGCGGCTCGTCCCGATCTAATTCTATTGGATACTCAGCTACCGGATGGCAAGGGGCAGACCGTTCTTGTCGAGGTTAAAAAAGATGTGGCGCTGCGTCGTATCCCCACCATTATTCTGAGCCCTACCACCGATCACACTAGCGTGATTAGAAACTATCAGCTTCAATGCAATAGCTATATTGTCAAACCTCACGATCTAATGCACTTGAAAGACGTCATGCATGTGATCGAATCTTTCTGGCTTAACATTGTAACGCTGCCGTTAGAGTAATGACATCAGTCAAGGTAACTTGAGCTGATCAAATATCTTTTTATGTGCAAATAAATATTTAATTGTCACAACAAAGACAGTTGTTTCAGTCGTTCAACACATTGCTGATACAGCCTTCTAGAGGCTTTCTATTTATTTAACAATTCAAATAAGATGTTTGTTGGAATCCTGGGATATTGTTCAGAGTAGCTATCAATCATTGATTGCGCGCCAAGCGAACAGAGTTATGTCAGTCGTTTGTTAGGCGTCTATATTCCCTAACTACCTTCGGAGCACAGTATGGTTCGCACAAACCTGACCCCATCAGACTCGAGTTTGGCCGCCTTAAAGCAACCATCCATCAATAGCTTGACCAAAATTCAACCCCATGGCGTGCTGCTGGTTTTAGATCCAGTTGATCTAACGGTGCTGCAAACTAGCACTAACACCCTGGATGAATTTGGCCTAGATCCTCGGGATGTGATTGGCAAACCCTTGGATGAGATTTTAGACCCGTTTCAAGTTGATCAGTTTAAAGCAGGGCTTACAGAAGAGAAGTTAGACTTTATTAACCCGGTCAAAGTCTGGGTGCGTCGGGAAGGCGACGATTACCAAGTATTTGATGCCATTTTCCATCGTAGCAAGGAAGGCTTGCTGATCCTTGAACTAGAGCCAGCCCTAACCCAAGAAAATATTCCCTTTTTAAGCTTTTATCATCTTGCCAGGGCCTCTATCAGTCAGCTGGAATCAACGGCAGAGTTACATGCATTTTGCCAGGTGATTGTACGAGAAGTGCGCAAGGTGACTGGCTTTGATCGAGTCATGCTCTACCGGTTTGATGACGATGGTCACGGTGAGGTGGTGGCTGAAGAAAAATGTAACGAGATGGAGCCCTATATGGGGCTGCACTATCCTGAGTCGGACATTCCCAAAACGGCTCGTCAGATGTTTCTTTCCAACTGGATCCGGGTAATTCCTGATGCGACAGCAACCGCAGTAGATCTCTATCCAGCGGAGAATCCGGTTACTCATCAACCCACCGATCTCACCCACTCCATCCTTCGCAGCGCCTATCCCTGCCATTTAGAGTATCTCCACAACATGGGGGTGGGGGCCTCGTTAACAATCTCGTTGATGAAGGATAATAAGCTATGGGGTTTGATTGCCTGTCACCATCGCACCCCCAAATATATCCCCTACGAACTGCGTAAAGCTTGTGAATTCCTCGGGCGCGTGATCTTTTCAGAGATTGCTACCCGAGAGGAGGTTGCCGATCATACCCATCGGATTCGGATTGCCAACATTCAATCCGACCTGATCGATGCCATGTCCCAGGCGAATTATTTTGTTGAAGGGTTAGTGGGTGATCAGGCCAGTTTGCTAGAGCTTCTGGGGGCCAGTGGCGCAGCAGTATATTTTGGCAATCAGTGGACTCTGGTGGGACGCACGCCTTCAGAGGACGAACTCAACTATTTAGCGCAGTGGCTAAAAAAACACTTGGACAATGAGATTTTCTACACAGAGTCCTTACCCCTGGTCTATTCAGATGCTCAGCGATTTAAAGATGTGGCCAGTGGGTTATTGGCGATTCCCATTTCTAAACGCAGCTATGTGCTCTGGTTCCGGCCTGAGGTTATCCAAACCGTTAACTGGGGCGGGGATCCTAATAATGCCTACGCGGTAGAAGACTCTGAAGAGGGGTTACGGCTGTCGCCCCGCCAATCGTTTGCCCTGTGGAAAGAAACAGTGCAGTATAAGTCACTGCCGTGGAAAGCGTTAGAAGTGAAGGCGGCGTTAGAGTTGCGTAAGGCCGTTGTGAATGTAATTCTCCGGCAGGCTGAAGAATTGGCCATGCTAGCCCAAGATCTAGAACGCTCAAACGCTGAATTGAAGAAGTTTGCTTATGTGGCTTCCCATGATCTCCAGGAGCCTCTAAACCAGGTGGCGAACTTTGTACAGCTGTTAGAAATGCGCTATAGCGAAGAACTAGATCAGGATGCTAAGGAATTTATTCACTATGCTGTGTCTGGGGTGAGTCAGATGCAAACCCTGATCGATGACGTGTTGCTATATTCCAAGGTTGATATTCAGGGAATAGACTGTGCCCTGACCGAGGTGGATGGGGCCTTAGAAAAAGCCCTTAGAAATCTGCAAGGGCGAATTCATGAAACCGGTGCAGCTGTTACCTACGATCAGATGCCAAGGTTGGTTGCAGATGGCACGCAGCTGATGCAGCTGTTTCAAAATCTGATTGGCAATGCCATTAAGTTTCGACGTTCTGAGGTATCTCCCGAGATTCATATTGGTGTAGAACGTCAGGAAGATGACTGGCTATTTTCAATCCGAGACAATGGTATTGGCATTGACCCTGAGTTTGCCGAGCGCATTTTTGTGATTTTCCAACGGTTACATACCCGTGATGAGTATCCTGGCTCAGGGATGGGATTGGCTATTTGCAAAAAAATTGTCGAATGTCACCGAGGCCGCATCTGGGTTGATTCTGAGGTGAGTCAAGGGACTACTTTTTACTTTACATTGCCAGTGGGAGGACGAGATCGTACTAGTGGACGCAGGACGCAAAGTTATTTTCTTGATCGAAGATAATCGCGGTGACATTCGCCTGATTCAAGAAGCCCTCAAAAGCGCAGGTACCCCCTGTGATGTCGCCGTCGCTAGGGACGGTGTCGAAGCTATGGCCTATCTGCGCCAAGAGGGAGAATTCCAGCAAGCAATATTGCCGGATTTGATCTTATTGGATCTCAATTTACCTAAAAAGGACGGGCGGGAAGTATTAGCCGATATCAAAGCTGATCCCAGACTCAAACATATTCCTGTTGTTGTGTTAACCACATCACGGAATGAGGATGACATATTCAACAGTTATGATTTACATGTCAACTGTTACATTGCCAAATCCCGAAATTTAGCTCAGCTATTTACGATCATCCAAGGAATTGAAGAGTTTTGGCTGAAGACCGCAACGCTACCCCAACCCTTACAGACACTAGACTAGGGTTTAGACATACCCGAGTGTTGCTGATTGAGGATAGTGCTGCCGATGCTCGACTCCTCCAAGAGTTTCTTAAGGAAACATTGCACGATACGTTTCAGCTTACCCATGTAGAACGTTTAGGCAAGGCACAGCAGCAGTTAGCGTCTGACGATTATGATGTGATTTTGTTGGATCTGACTCTGCCGGATAGTCACGGTCTGAGTTCGCTAAATACCCTGTTAACTCAGACCCCCAGTGTGCCAATTGTGGTGTTAACGAACACCAACAACCCTGAGCTGGCGGTTGAAGCTGTCCGTCAAGGGGCCCAAGACTATTTGATCAAACGCCAGATGCACCACGACGTGCTGGTAAGGTCTCTGCGTTATGCCATCGAACGGAAGCAACAGGCTGAGGCGCTACGGCTGGCTAATGAAGCCTTGGAACAACGGGTCCAGGCACGAACGCGAGAATTAGAGCTAACCAATCAACAGCTACGCCAGGAGGTCCACTACCGACAAACGGCGCAGGAGCGACTGGCACTGGCTCAAAAAGCCAGCAAAACTGGAATTTTTGAGTGGAACATTCGCTCTAATGAGGTCACATGGAGTGCCGAATTAGAATCACTCTATGGGGTGTCGCGCGGTGATTTTGATGGTCACTATGACAACTGGATTAAAACCATTCACAGTGACGATCTCTCTCGGGTTGAACAGGAGCTTTGGTGCTCTATTACTGTAGGTCATGGCCTCAACACCGAATTTAGAATTTTTCATCCCAACGGGATTCGTTGGATTACGGTAAAAAGTAGTATTTTTAACGGTGAGGATGGCAAACCGTTGAGAATGTTGGGAATCCACCTTGATATTACTGAGAAAAAGCAGCTGGAGGCTCAGTTTTTGCAGGCCCAGCGGCTAGAAAGCCTAGGGGCCTTAGCCAGTGGTATTGCCCATGATCTCAACAATATTTTGACACCGATTTTAGGGGCTGGGCAGCTATTGCCCATTACTTTGAGTAGCATTGATGAGCGTTCACTGAGGCTCATTGAGACTCTCAACTATAGCGCGCAGCGGGGGACCAAACTGGTTCAGCAAATTCTCTCGTTTGCCCAGGCTGGCAGCAGTGTGAGTGCGGTGCTGGCCATTGATGAGTTACTGGTAGAAACTCACCAAATTGTGCAGCAAACGCTGCCCCAGACGATTAATAGTCATCTGGATGTGCCTAGCGATCTGTGGTTAGTTAATGGGAATGAGACTCAGCTGCACCAAGTTTTTATGAACCTCTGTGTGAATGCTCGAGATGCTATGCCCAATGGTGGCATGCTGCGGGTATCTGCTAGCAATTTGGTGATCGATGAATCGTATTTAGTTTTGCATGGTGAGGCGACAGTAGTGCCCCATGTGAAAGTCACCGTGGCAGATGGGGGTATTGGCATTGCGCCGGATATTCAAAAGCAAATTTTTGATCCATTTTTTACGACCAAAGCTCCCAAACAGGGGACTGGATTAGGACTGGCGGCTGTGCTGAATATTGTCAAAAGTCATGGGGGCTTTATTGATTTAAAGACCGCTGTGGGCAAAGGCAGCCAGTTTCATATCTATCTTCCCGCTACTCCAGACTCTGTTAGTGTTGCCGCACCTTCCCTAGAATTATTTTGGGGAAATCAGGAGGTGGTTTTAGTGGTGGATGATGATCTGGCCATTTGTAACGTGCTGCAGCTATCTTTGGAAGCCTATGGTTATCAGGCACTGATTGCCAATGATGGGTTAGGTGCGATCGCAATATTAGCCGAACATCGAGCGTTGGTTCGTTGTATTTTGATTGACTTAGTCATGCCAGATATGGATGGCAGAACCGTTGTCCCTCTTCTACAGCGACTCCACCCCCAGGTCAGCATTGTAGCCATGACAGGAACTATTGCGCCGATACAGCCAAAATCCACACTCTCAGACCTGAAGCTTGACGGTACCCTAAGCAAACCCTTTACCAATCGCGAGCTGCTGACACTATTGCAGAAGGTCCTGAGGCCCCAGGAGTATGGTCAAATGTTGGCACAGGAATAGAAACAATCTTTTTGCCGTTGCTGATTTAGAGGATGAACCGCTCAGTGAGATATGTCATGAGGCAGTATCTCGCAGATAAAATTATACCGAGGATCCGCAACGGCATCTTTTTGATCGTCGGGTACAACAGTCTGATAGAAGCTTAAGACGGCCACAGCCATCACTCTTCAAATTGTTCTTGTATCTCCGGTGCTATGGTCAAAAATGGGTCAGGCGGGTCGTCTGCTAGCAGCCGTTGAATTTCCTGTTCAATCTGGTCATTGCCCGCTTTAAAGAAGCGCTGAGAACTATTGGGATAGGCCAAATCGGCCGTTAGCCGAGCCAGCGTGGCTGAATCGGCTGGCAACACCGGACCAGAAAACGTTTGGGAGACTGCTGGGGTGGCCCTGCCCAAGGCAACAGCAACAACAGAAATCATTACAGGCCAGACAGGTTTAGAGCGCTGTTTCATACATCCCTTGTCCTAGACTTGAGCGGAACATTAGTCCCTACCTCCATTCTAGAAAATCACTCGGCGAGTGTGGGCCATTGGACAAGGAATTCAAATGATTGAACTAATCCACTGATTTATTTTTCTCAAGGTAAATAACTTTTATATAAAGCCCACCAGTTTGTTTGCTTTTCCGACTTACTCCGACTTACATAGAATAGATAGGACAAGTAGATTCCCACCGATAGGATTCCTGTCGTGGAGCGATGCGCATATTGCTAGTAGACGATGATGAAGCGCTGATGGGTACGTTGGCCGATCACCTGATTCATCAACGCTATGCCGTGGACATTACCACCGATGGTCGAAGTGCCCAGGGGTATCTCGACATGTTTAATTACGATTTGGTGGTGCTCGATCTTAATCTGCCCGATGGTAGCGGCGTTGACTTTTGTCAGTCCTTTCGCAGCGCTGGGTATGAACAACCTATTTTGGTGCTGTCGGCGACCAGTACCCCGGCGCAAAAGGTGAGGGCGTTGGATGCGGGGGCGGATGACTATGTGGTTAAACCGTTTAATTTAGATGAGCTGGATGCCCGCATTCGGGCGTTGCTGCGCCGTGAACAGGTGGGGCTACCCACGGTGCTACAGCTGGGGGGCATCAACCTGGACCCCAGCACCTGCGAAACCACCTATAACAATCAGCCGGTACACCTGACCCCCAAGGAATTTGCCCTGCTGGAGTTGTTTATGCGTCGCCCCAGCCGGGTCTACAGCCTGGATGCCATTATTGACGACCTGTGGGCGTTTGAATATTCCCCCAGTGAGGATGCGGTGCGCACCCACATTAAGGGGCTACGGCAAAAACTCAGTGCGGTGGGGGCACCGAAGGATTTGATCAAAACGGTCTATGGTTTGGGCTATCGCCTGAATGTGAGCGAGGCGACGGCTAGTAAACAATCTGTGAAGCCCTCCAACACGACGGTGGCGGTGGAACAGGCGTGGAAAAAATATCAGGGGGTGATGCAAGAACGGGTGGCGGTGTTGGAGCAGGCTGCGATCGCAATTGAACAGGGCAATCTGGGTCAGGAGCTGTTTCAAACCAGTCAGATGACGGCCCACAAACTGGTGGGTGCCCTGGGCAGCTTTGGCTTTCCCCTCGGCTCCACCCTGGCCCAACGGTTAGAAAAGCTGCTGCAAACCCTACCCTCAAGCAATATTCCCGCTGCCCAGTTTAATCAGCTGGTGCAGCAGCTGCGCCACGAAGTTGACGAAACCTCAGTGGAAGACGCCACTGAAACCGTAACCGCTGGGGCGCCCCTGCTATTGCTGATTGGCTCCGATAGTAAGCTGATAGAACAGCTCAGCCTCCAGGCTACGCAACAGTCCCTGCAGGTGCGCCAGGCCAATACCTTGATCCATGGCCAGCGATTGCTGCACCAGATCAAACCCCAGCTGGTGATGTTTGATCTCTCAGAATCACTGTTGACCCCGTCAGCTGATGCTCCGGCCAGTAAGCAAGTGGCTTCCCCATCGGGCCAGCTACCCCCCCAGCTATTAAAAGACATGGCCGCATTTACCCAGCAATTTACCGGTCCGTTTTTGGTGCTGCTGCCGGCCCTGCCCGCCCAGGCTCGATTACGGCTAGTACAGCAGGGCGCCAGTCAGCTGCTAGAGCGGGCCAGTCCGCCGCCGCAGCTGATAACAGAAGCCCTCGGGATGATGCGTAACACACCGGTGAAAATTATTATCGTGGATGATGATCCACAGATTTTACAGGTGCTGCAAGTGAGTCTAGCGCCGTGGAATTTTGACATTACCCCCCTCACCGACGGCAAACAACTGTGGGCCGCCCTAGAAACGATTGACCCCGATGCCCTGGTGCTGGATGTCACCATGCCGGGGATAACGGGCTTTGAAATCTGTCAGCTACTGCGGGCAGATCCCCGCTGGCGCACCCTACCCATTGTGTTTCTCACCGTACATGAGGCAGAAACCACCCGAGGACGAGCCTTTCGCTTTGGGGGCGATGATTTTATCAACAAATCTGTGGCCGCCTCCGAGCTGGCCATCCGCATTCTCAACCAAATCCACCATACTCCTGTCAGCTAATGCTTACATAGCCATCCGCAGTGTCAGCTAATGCTCACACGAGGCTAGGCGGATAGTACCCCAGACCTTCAACAAAACGGGCACAAAACTCATGCAGTTCCGTCGGATCGGGCACCCCGTGGGAAACCACCACCACCTGGTGCTCATTCATGACCTGGGTGGGCGTTTGCCCCTGGCTTAGGGCCTTGAGGGTGGTGAGCAACCGTCTAGACGGCGTGTGGGGCATGCCATTTTCATGGAGAAAAGCGATCAGATCGCCCTCGGCAGCACTATCCAGGGAATTCCTCAGACTTAGGTGCATCACCCAACGATCAACCAAATAGATGATCGTCAGGGATTTTAATGGGAGAGCGCCCATCTGGGACAAGCGGTCCATTACCCTGAGGGTCAGACTAACGTTTGCGAAACTGTAGAGATATTGCATGGCCATGGCCTCCTAACCCCTACACACTAGACTAAGAATCTGAAGAAAATATGGGGATTGGAAAGAAGAATAGAGTTTTCTCAAAGAATAGAACTTTCTCCATGGTCTGTAACACCGTGTAAAGAACTGCCCCATAACTCCCTGTTCTACCCATTAGTCTGGCTAGGATGGGAATAGGTGAATACTTGCGCCAATCCAAAGCACAGCAACGTTTTAAGCCTCTAGGGAATGGCCATGAGCCCTTGTCCATCCTGTGGGTGAGTCTTGGGGACTTACTATTGGGTCATTACTCTGGGGTGATAGGCCTTATCTATGGTTAGTTTTGAGCATTACCATCCCAACTCGGCCCTGCTCCCACAAGACTTAGAGCTATTTTTTGACATCACTCCCAATCTGCTATGCATCACGGATGCTGATGGCCGTTTTAAGCAGTTAAATGTTCAGTTTTCCAAGGTTTTGGGGTATTCCATCCCAGCGCTGGTCGGTCAGTCTTTTCTAGATTTAGTTCATTCAGACGACCAGGTGACAACTCAACAGACCCTGGAGCACCTGATGGCCCATCGGGGCACCCCCACCACCTTTAAAAATCGCTACCGCTGTACCAATGGTGGTTATCGCTATCTGATGTGGACTGCGATCGCACCCGCGAGTCAGACGACAGCCGAGCCAGTCCTCATCTATGCCACCGCCGTCGATATTACCGAGCAAAAGCAGGCGGAACAGTCCCTGAGCCAGGAGCGAGATTTTTCAAAAGCTGTCCTGGATACCGTCAACACCTTAAACGCCCACAAGCAGACAGAAATTGCCCTGCACTACAGTCAAAAAACCCTAGCCAGCATTTTTGACCTGGCGGGGGAAGCCATTATTTGTATTGACCAGCAGCAAAATATCCGCTTATTTAACCAGGCCGCCGAACGGATTTTTGGCTATAGGGCCACGGACATTGTCGGTCGCTCCCTAGATTTGCTTCTGCCCGAGGCCCTACAGGCCATTCACCGACAGCACATTGCTCAATTTGGCATGTCTCCGGTGGCGTCGCGCCGCATGGGGGAGCGCCCTGGTCAGGTGAGCGGTCGTCGTAAAAATGGCGAGATTTTCCCTGCCGAGGCCTCCATCTCAAAAAGTACAACCAAGGATGGCCTGTGGTACACCGTCATGCTCCAGGATGTGACTGAACGTATCCGGGCAGAAACGGCTATTCGTCGCAGTGAAGAACAGCTGCGCACCACCACCAATGCGCTGCCGGTGCTGATTGCCTATATTGATGCGGATGAACACTATCAGTTTAATAATCAGGCCTATGAAGACTGGCTGGGGGTGCCCTATGAAACCCTGAAAGGTCAGTCCCTAGAAACGGCCCTGGGCCCAGATATCTACCACACTATTCAGCCCTATTTGCGCCAGGCCCTCAATGGCCAGACGGTTACCTTTGAAGTGGAGTTTCCCCATAGTGTTTTGCCCTACCGCTGGGTGAGCGTTAGCTATCAGCCCGATATGCATGAGGGCACCGTGCGGGGCTGTTTTGCCCTCACCCAGGATATTAGCGATCGCAAAGCCGCCGACCAAATCAAACATGAATTTGTTTCCGTGGTCAGCCATGAGCTACGCACGCCGCTGACCTCAATCCATGGAGCCCTAAAGCTAATGACAACGGGCCAGTTGGGGCAGCTAGAACCCCAGGGGCAAGAGCTATT
>CALBPH010000164.1 GCA_937899365.1 uncultured Leptolyngbya sp. | reverse complement strand
AAGCTGTAGGTTGCGATCGCAATTCCATCCATCTGCCCCACCATGGCCTTCGCCAAAATGGCATAGCCCCCATAGGAGAATGCGGCCCCCAGGGCTAAAACCACCCCCAACAGAAACCGGCTGCCGTTCACCGCCAGGGCATCCGGCTGGGCAATCAACAGAATGGTCCCCGTTATCCCCAGCACTAGGGCAATCCGAAGTCTGCGGGTGAGTGTCTCGCCAAGGAACGCAACGGCAAGCAGGGCAATAATTAGGGGCGATGAACAAATGGCCACCAGGGCAGTCATGGCCACCCCTACATAGGGAACAGCGGCAAAGTAAAACACCTGGTATGCCGCCATGCACAGCCCCATGGCAATTAGCGGTAGGCGCTGGGCGTTGCTGGGCCATGGGCGTTTGTGCACAAAGCCAGGGCCGTTATGACGCTTGTTATAGCCGTACCACAGCCAGAAAATAGGCAGGGCAAAAACCAGACGCCAATAGCCAATCAGTAAGGGGGAAACGGTCGCCTGCTGCGCAATCAGTACCGAGACGGTGCCGGTGGTGCCCCAGAGCATAGCCGCAAGGCAGATCAAGATTAAACCCATGGGGTGGCGATGATTTGATTATCTATTTGTAGCTTCGTTGAGTAAGTTCAACATGATCAAAGGTGAGGGTTTCTTGATGTAGCTCAGGGGCCTGTTCATCACCGGTGTATCCCCAGGCGGCCACATAGGCATAGTCTTCGTCATTGCGTTGGGCTTCGCCGTCGCTGGTCTGGTATTCTTCGCGGAAATGGCAGCCGCAGGACTCGTCGCGGGTGAGGGCATCGCGGGCCATGAGCTCTCCTAGCTCTAGAAAATCGGCCAGGCGACCGGCATATTCCAGGGTTTGGTTGAGGGTATGGGCGGCGCTGGGGACCCGCAGATTTTGCCAGAATTCCTGTCGGAGCGACTGGATTTGGTCGATGACGTTTTTTAGGCTGTTGCGATCGCGACTCATGCCCACGTGATCCCACATCAGCTGCCCCAGCTGCCGATGGAACTGCATCACGGTTTTATCCCCTTGAATGCTTAGCAGCTTTTGGGTTTTACTCTCCACCGAGGCCTCGGCTTCGGCAAAGGCGTCATCACTGGTGTTTACAGGGGGTAGCGGATTGCGGGCCAGGTAGTCCCCCAGGGTGTAGGGAATCACAAAGTAGCCGTCGGCCAACCCCTGCATTAGGGCGCTGGCCCCCAAGCGGTTGGCCCCGTGGTCCGAGAAATTCGCTTCACCCAAAACAAACAGCCCCGGCACCGTACTCATCAGGTGATAGTCCACCCACAGCCCTCCCATGGTGTAATGCACCGCCGGATAAATCCGCATGGGTACTTCGTAGGGGTTTTCGTCGGTGATGCGTTGGTACATCTGAAAGAGATTGTCATAGCGAGCTGCGATCTCATCTCGCCCATCCCGTTCAATGGCATCCCGAAAATCCAGATATACGGCCAGCCCCGTAGCCCCCACACCGCGCCCCTCATCGGTCATGTGTTTAGCATTGCGAGAGGCCACATCGCGAGGCACCAAATTACCAAAAGTGGGATAGCGCTTTTCTAAGTAATAGTCTCTCTCCTCGTCAGGAATCTGGTTGGGTGGTCGAGTATCGCCCGGTTTGAGCGGCACCCAGACGCGACCATCATTGCGCAAACTCTCACTCATCAGGGTCAGTTTTGACTGATAGTCCCCCGACACTGGAATACAGGTGGGATGAATCTGGGTATAGCAAGGGTTAGCGAAGTAGGCTCCCCGTTTGTAGCAGCGCCACGCCGCCGTCACATTCGAGTTGCGGCCATTGGTAGATAGATAAAACACATTGCCATAGCCACCGCTACACAGCAGCACCGCATCCCCCTGGTGGCGCTCCAGCTGTCCCGTAATCAGCTTGCGGGTGATAATTCCCCGCGCGTGGCCGTCGATGACCACCAGATCGCGCATTTCTCGCCGCGTAAACAGTTCCCTCTGGCTGCTGCCCCGTTTGCCCCTTAGCATAGAAGGTTCGCGATACCTGGGCACCCCCAAAGGAGCGGTTGGCCAATAGCCCACCATAGTCCCGGGCAAAGGGCACCCCCTGGGCAACGCAGTGGTCAATAATATGGTTACTAATCTGGGCAAGACGATACACATTTGCCTCGCGCGCGCGATAGTCTCCCCCCTTGATGGTGTCGTAAAACAACCGCCAAATGCTGTCTCCGTCATTCGGGTAGTTTTTAGTGGCATTAATGCCCCCCTGGGCAGCAATACTGTGGGCCCGTCGAGGAGAGTCTTGAATACAGAAGCTTTTGACGTGGTAGCCCAGCTCTGCCAGGGTGGCAGCCGCCGACGCCCCAGCCAACCCCGTCCCCACAATGATCACCGTATGCTTACGTTTGTTGCTAGGGTTAACTAGCTTGCAATGGTCTTTAAAGGTGTTCCACTTATCGTTAAGAGGGCCGTCAGGAATGCGGGGATCTAGGGACATGGGGAATAAAAACGTAGGGTGTGGTTAAGATAGGAAACCCAGCAAAAGATAAATAGAGATAAATAACGGGTCAATAGCAAAATTCTCAAGTCACCAGCCCAAAATAAATGCTCAATGGCAACACCACAAACCCTAGGGCAATACCAATTGCCAAGATCAGGCTAGCCCCGTAAACGATAGGGCGGACCGTGGCATTTAATGCCCCTAACGCTTGCAACGCACTCCAACTGCCATGGCGCAGGTGGCTAGCCAAAAACACCAAGACACCGCCATAGCCGAAGGCATAAAGGGGCTGCTGGAATTTTTCGATCACCAGTCGCGCCAGATCGCGCATCTCTGAGCCTGGGACGGTATAGCGAATCCCAAACTTAAACGTGAGCAAATGCCATACCAAAAAACTCCCCAACCCCAACCCGGTGACTATCATGGAGCGCGAACTCAGGGTCTGGTAGCTGGGGGCTCCAGCAGACGCATAGGTGCTATAGCCCTGGGACCGGGCCCTTAGCCGTCCTAGAAAAATCTGGACCCCCATGAGTATGTGGAAGCCAATAAAGCCCAGCAAGATCAGCTCCAGCAGCCAAAGCAACGGTCCCAGCCGTTCCACAGAGTGGCCAAATTGGTTATAGCCATCGGCACTGCCTAACAGGATCAGATTGCCAATCATGTGAATAACGACAAAGGCCACCAGGGCAAGGCCACTGATGCCGGTGATCAGCTTTTTGCCGATGGACGATTGGTAAAGGCTAAGAACGCGGTTGGGCGCTGTGGTCATGGTCGGTGGGCAGGTACAGACGGCCCATCTATTTTGACTGATGTCATTGGTTTAGATAACCGGTGGCAGTAAAAGTTTGGACTCTGTATCCTCAATGCTTAAACCTTTGGGCTGGAAGTTGTATAGCCGTGCGCTAGGTCTTTACGATAGAGAGGATGCGCTTTGGGTGGACCATGGATTTGGATTATACGTTGGCCTCTGAACTGGTGGGGACAGCTGCTGGAGGAGCGGCGTTAGTGGCCGCCCTAATGGCGAACCGTTATGGAAAGCGCCAGGCAGAGCAGACAACGACGATTGAGTCCCTGGAATCGACTAAGGCTAAGCTATCCCAGCAGGTGACCCTGGCTAAAGGGCAAACCCAAACCCTGACCGAGGCGATGGCCCTGGCTAAGGATGCGGTAATGTCCTTAGAGCAGCAGGTACAGGAACTCAAGGCAGATTGCGATCGCACCACCCAAACCCTCACCGCATCCGAAAGCAACATCAGCCAGCTCCAGACCACCGTCACCGCCCTCACCGCCGATAAACAAACCCTAAGCCAGTCGCTCCAACAGCAACAGCAGCGAGCGACCAAGCTAGAATCCGAGCTCCAGACCGCCCAGCAGCAGTCCCTCACAGCACAACGCACCGCTGAGCAAAAATTAAACCAGCTACAGCAAGACATTCAAACCAGCCAGGCAAGCCAAACCGAACTTAACCAACAGCTCAGCCAGGCCAAGGCTCAGACGACCACCCTACAACAGCAAATCACTCAGTTAACCGCAGAGAAAAAACAGTTAACCGAAACCACCACCACCCTAGAACAACAGACACAGCAGTTAAAGCAGTCCCTAACCCTGGCCCAATCTGAGACAACCCAGGCCCAGCAACAATCCACTCAGCTAGTCAATGAGCAAGAACAGCTGCGGGCAACCATCGCTACGCTCGAACAACAGGCCCTCACGGCACAGACCACCCTCGACCAGGGCAAAAAAGAAGCTGCTCAAATTCAACAAACCGCCAATACCCTGGCCACGGAACGGGAGCAGTTACAAGCAACCATCACCACCTTAGAACAGCAGGCCCTCGAGGCACAGACTGCCCTGACCCAGGTCAGAGAAGAGACCGCCCAGACCCAACAAACCACCGACGGGCAGCTAGCAAAACTAACCACAGAGAAAAAACAGCTCGCTGAAACCATCGCCACCCTAGAGCAACAGACCCAGCAGCAGCAACAGGCCCTTGAACGCACCCAGGCAGAGTCAGCTGACGCCCAGCAACACACACGTCAGCTCACCGAAAACACCACTCAGCTCAGGGGCGACATTGCCGTTCTCGAGCAACAGACCAGAGAGCTACAGCAAAATCTGGAAATAGCCCAGACCGAGACTGCCCAAGTTCGGCGTGAACTCACCTACGAAAAGACCCAGCTGAGTAAAGTCAACATCACCCTCAGGGAACAAAACCAGGGGCTGCAGCAGGCCCTTAGCGCCTCTCAGTCATCAGAGGACCCGGCCAACGCCCTAGTCAGTCAATTACAGCAACAGGTACAGCAGCTACAGCAAGAGTTACAAACCCAGACTGAGCTAGCCCAAACGGGACAGGACCGCATAGAACAACAGCTCCTAGAGCTACGCCAAGAGCGAGAACAGTTGCATAGCCAATTGCAAGACAGCCAAATCCAATTTACCCAGACCAATAACCAAGCCCAGACCCTGGGCACTGAGTTAGCCCAGACGCAGCAGGAGCTAATCAAGACCAAAGCTGACGCAGAACAAGCAAGAATTCAGCTAGAGGCTTCTTTCCAAGACCAACAGAGCCAGGCTGCCGAACAGCTAGAGTGCCTACGTCAGGAGTGTGAGCAGCTACAGACCCAAGCAGACCAAGCAAATCTCTTAGAAACACAATTAGCAGACGCCCAGCAAGCATTGACCGCTGCGGCTGCCACAGCACAGCAAAACCTATCGCAGCTAGCAGCCTCTGCTGAAGAACAGCAAGGACAGACAGCGGCACAGGTAACTAGCCTACGCCAGGAGTGCGATCAGCTGCGCCAAGACCTCAACGATAGTCAGGCTCGGGCCGCCGAAGCAGAGACATTAGCCACTCAGCTAACCCAAACCCAAGAAGCCCTGGACGAGTCAACAACGGAAGCAGAACAAACCATATCGGAACTGCAGGCCGAGTTAGATGCCCTCAAAACCCATCTAAAAATGCTCCAAGAGACATCGACTAATCCGCTTGAGGAGTTGACAACGACAAACTCTCTACTAAATGAAGCGTTGCAGGCTGCTAAAGCAACCATGGCAACCCAGGCTGAGCAGCTATCGACCATTACCAATGAGCAAACGGCCCTTAAAGAAGCCCTCGACCTGAGTCAAAAGGTGATCATGTCTCTACAGCAGGCACCCACCGCTCCACCGGTTGAGCCTGCCAGAGAAGAGGTAATATCCGCATCCTCGGAGACGCCATTACCGGTCTCGGAGAAAGTCTCAGCGGAAGCTCCAGCGGAAACGCCCGCACAGGCAGGTGGTCTAATGGACAAGAGTTTTGTCATTACCGGCACCCTGAACAATCTCAACTATGAACAGGTCGTCAAACTAATTACCGAAGCCGGTGGACGCATCAACAAAATGCCCAGTGGAAAAACCGATTATATTGTTGTTGGCAAAAATCCTGGTAGCAAGCTCAAAAAGGCTGAAAAATACAATACGCCACAGCTCAATGAATCTGAGCTGTTGGCGTTGTTGGATAGTGTATAGGGGCGTTCTTGTAGCTACTCCATGCACCTGGAGATAGCCTTGTGCCCATGGTTCAGATTATGGCATCGCTAAAGGCTTTAAGTGGCAATGGTTATGGGTGCAGCAAGCCGCTGAATGTGCATTCAGCGGCTTGCTGCACTGGCATATGAACTTACTCTTGAATGGTGACAGAGACAATCTTGTCGCCACCTTTAATGGCATTGACATCGTCCATATCTGTGGTTTTACCAAAAACCGTATGGACTCCATCGAGATGGGGCTGGGGAGAATGGCAGACAAAGAACTGACTGCCCCCGGTATCGCGGCCAGCATGGGCCATAGAAAGACTACCGGCTTCGTGTTTGTTAGGGTTAATCTCACATTTAATTTTATAACCGGGGCCACCAGTACCCGTCCCTTTAGGGCAACCACCCTGGATCATAAAATTAGGGATGACGCGGTGGAAATTCAGTCCGTCATAAAATCCATCCTTGGAAAGTTTGACGAAGTTGGCAACCGTGTTGGGAGCATCACTATCAAAAAATTCGATGTTGATGGTTCCCTTGTCGGTTTCCATAATTGCTTTAGTCATGCAGGCATCCTCATATAGCAGAGTGGGGTCCTTGCCTATGATGGCAGCAAGGGTAGTTTGGCTCAAGCGCGGGCTGACTCAGACTGGCCAAATATCCTAACGACGGCGCTTTTTCTTAGCGGCTTTAGCTTTCGGAGCCGCTTTTTTGCTGCCTTTGAATCGACTGAGGGCGGCGCTGGCAGCCGCCACAATCCGATTGTCAGTATCCCTAAGCGCCTGTCGAAGAAATGGAATTGCTTTAATGGAGCCAGATTCCTGTAGTGCCGTAACCGCAGCTAACCGAACATCCGCATCGTCATCTTTAACGAGTTTGCCGAGTTGGGGAACGGCACGAACGGCATCCTTACGATTTATGGCAGCGGCTTGGCCAAGGGCAGCAGCGGTTTGGGCACGTTCCACCGAGCTATCTGGTTTTACTGGAGAGGGCGCAGCTACCGGGGTGGGTGTCGCCTCAGGCTCGTTCGCCGGTATATTCTCCGGTGCAGCCGCTGTGGCGACAGGGCTGCTGGGAACCTCTGTCCAGGGATCGGGAATAGCGGGGATGAAGGCGTTATCTGCGTTATTCACAGAGGGTGAAGTAACGTCACCGGCAACAGCGGCGGTCTCGGCTAGACTGTCTGGGCTAGCTGTTTCTACGGGCGTTCCCGTAGCGGGCTCATCATCACTCGCTAAAATATTAACGCCTAGCAATGCGGCGATACGGGCTTCGTATTCGGCTTCTAGCTCCGTGAGTTGTTCCTCGTGGGTGTCTTGATAGCGCTCAATTTTGGCAGCTAGCTGCTGTTCATAGTCAGCTTCTGCCTTAGCCAGGGCTGCATTCAAATCTTGGGCATGGTCGTCTTGAATGCGATTCAAGCGATTGAGGGACTGCTGTAAAGCATTGTCTTGACGGCGAATAATGCGCTTCATTAGAAAGGCGGTGACACCCGAACCAATGCCTAACCCAATTAGTACGCCTATCCCTGCTTGTGTCGCCATCGAAGCGTTTCCTCAATTAATTCAACTGCCGAACCAGGTGGATTATCCCCTATCATGGCAAAATTTGACATCGGTGATGGACATCGGTAGTCAACATCGGTAATGTATTACACCTCGTTACACTATGACGGCAGAATTGGTTAATGTGTTCTGCTTCAAATAATTTGCATTACCGTGTAAGTATCCATAATTTTATGTGGGAGGCCAGTATCGTTGACTGAGGCACTTAAGTTAGACACACCAGGCACTGTAGATGAACTCGAAACCGATCAGATAGACGAAGAGGCCCTGGCATTGGCAACGGCCATTGCCAATGCGGCTGATGATCGCAAGGCCGAAGACATTTCCATTCTTCAGGTGGGCGATGCTTCCTATCTGGCTGATTATTTTGTCATTGCCACCGGGTTTACCAATGTCCAGGTTCGAGCCATTGCCCGCTCCATTGAAACCACTATCGAAGCCGATCACGGCCGTTCGCCCATACGCACAGAGGGCGCTGATGAGGGTAAATGGGTGATCTATGACTACGGCGAGGTGATTGTCCATATTTTTCAGCCTCGGGAACGGGAATATTACGACCTCGAAGCGTTTTGGGGGCATGTCAAACGTATCGAGTTTATCCCTAGCCCCCCGCCCGGAATGGGCCAATAAGCCCGTCAGGATTGTGTCCTATGATAGAGGTATTCATCCGTAACCATTGGCTATGAAACGCTCTACACCGCGCTGTCCTGTTCCTGCGGAGCAGCTGCCGATACGTGAATATGAAGATATGCGAGACTCCTGGTTTTATAGCTGGGGAGCCCGCGATCTACGTGGTTATACGGTACCTGTTTTAGTGGTGTGGGGTCTGAGTTGGGTGGTGTCAGGCCCCATTGCCGCCGCCAGTTTCTCGCCCCATCAGTTCTTGATTAAGTTTTTGGTGAGTGCGGCGCTGGGGGCATTAGTCATTCCTGCGCTATCGTTACTGCAGCTTTATGTTGGCTGGTCCCATGTGGGCAATCGGCTACAGGTAAAGGACCTCCCCTACGAAGAATCGGGTTGGTACGATGGTCAGATATGGACAAAGCCCGATGACGTGTTCAAACGCGATCGCTTAATTGTGGACTATCAGGTCAAACCAATTTTGAATCGGTTGCGAAAAACGTTTGGCATTATGCTCGGCTGCCTGGTAGCCGGGGTCCTGGAATTATCATTATTTTGAGCCGCCTTGAAACTATCCTAGATCTTTGCTGGGACTCTCGTAAGATTTGCCCTACGGGATAGAGGGGCTGCTAGAGCCTATTTGCTTTGAGCCTCTTTGCTTTAGTGCTGAGGCTACTGCCCCATACTCAAATCCTCCCGAAAATTTAATCTTGATAGAGTACTAGTATTGGAAAGTCCATTCTAATTTGCCGGAATTGCAGATCTGGCGATGTTTTTAGCTGTTTCAATCAAAATCTATGCCTAGGCCAAGCCGTATCTCCACTGCCCCATTAGCAGTTCAGCTGCTAAGAGAAGGGATTGTTGAGTCTGTTCACCAGGTCCATGCGGCGGTGGCCGATAGTCGTGGACGCATACTATCAGTGGCAGGTGATGCCGAACATGCAAGCTTTATCCGCTCTGCATTAAAGCCATTTCAAGCCATGACAGTGACTGCCACGGGAGCCTTAGACGCCTTTAACCTGACCGACAAGGATCTGGCCGTCATGTGTGGTTCTCACCAAGGTCTGACCGCCCAAGCCCGCCAGGTATTTGGGATTTTGTGGCGGGCTGATTTGGAACCGGGCTGTCTTCAATGTCCTATACCTGCTGGAAAACAAAGCCCGTTGGAACACAACTGTTCGGGTAAGCATGCGGGCATGTTAGCGGCTTGTAAGCAGCAGGGATGGGAGCTTAGCAGCTATCTACAGCGCAACCATCCTCTCCAAAAGGAAATTCTCAATCGCTTTTCGGGGCTCTTAGAGATGCCGTCCGATGAGTTTATTTGTGCCCACGATGACTGTGGTGCCCCGACTTACTTTATGCAGCTGCGTCAGATGGCGACACTGTATGCCAAGCTAGCGTCAGGTGAAAATCTTGAAATGGAGCGGGTGGTTCGGGCCATGACCCATCATCCGGAGATGGTTTCGGGGCCCCAGGGTTTTGATACGGAGTTAATGCGCCTGACCCAGGGAGAAATTCTGAGCAAATCGGGGGCAGAAGGAATCCAGTGCATCAGTCGAGTGGGTGATGGTTTGGGTTTGGCCCTAAAAGCGGTGGACGGGTCTAGGCGAGCAAAATATGCAGCCGCCCTCCATGCTCTGCGACAGCTGGGATGGATTTCGCCAGATATTGCTGATGCCCTGGCTGAAACCTATCTCAATCTGAGTAATTACAAGCGATTGGACATGGTGGGAGACATTTCCCTGGACTAATCCCACATTCGCGGAAAAAATTGTTGCGCTTTACACAAGGCATGGTTATAGTAGTAAAGCGCTAACGCGGGGTAGAGCAGTCTGGTAGCTCGTCGGGCTCATAACCCGAAGGTCGTTGGTTCAAATCCGGCCCCCGCCACCAGTAAAAAATAAGGCACTGAAGAGATACTTCAGTGCCTTATTTTTTTGGATTGGAATTTTCCTAGCCATCGGATGCATAGGGATTTGAGTCCGTCCGGCAAGAGTCCGTCCAGCAAGAGTTAGAGACTACGTGCTAGCAAAGCTAGAAATGTTACTTTAAGTAAAGTGATCGCTTTGCCGTGCTTTGTTATGACTCTTTTGATTGCTCAGCGTTTTGTTAGTCGCCTAATTTTGCCAGTGCTGTTGGCTGTTGTATTAGTGCTCGGGCCATCGGCCCCAGCGCAGGCATTGGGTGGAGAACAAGTGCCGCTGGGTACACCTGCCCCTGGGTTTACGCTACCGACAAATGTGGGGGATGGGGAGATATCCCTGGCTGATTATTTGGGTCAGTGGGTTGTTCTATATTTTTATCCAAAGGACTTTACCCCCGGCTGTACTCTAGAAGCACAGCGTTTTCAGCGGGATTTGCCGAAGTTTATTGAGCGCAATGCCCAGGTAATTGGGGTGAGTGCCGATGATGTGGATAGCCATGCTGAGTTTTGTGATTCTGAAGGCTTGAGGTTTCCACTGCTGGCGGATGCGGATGGGGCCGTCAGTCGCGCCTATGGGTCTTGGATGAAGCCCATGTCCATGCGCCACACCTATTTAATTGATCCAGACGGAACAATGCAGGAGCGTTTTCTTGGGGTACGTCCGGCTATCCATAGCCAGGAGGTTATCGCCCGCCTGGATGAACTGCAGGCATAGAAATTCTATCGTTTGTTTTGGTAGAGACGTTCCAACGATTTGGTTAAGTAGGCGTTAATAATTCGGTGTTAAAACAAGGCCTTGATGTATTCGCGACGCATGGTTGCGATCGCATCAATCGAAATCCCCTTAGGACACACCGCCTGACATTCCCCATGGTTAGAACAATCCCCAAACCCTTCGACAGACATTTGCTCTGTCATCCTTAGCACTCGCTGTTGGCGTTCAGGGTGCCCCTGGGGCAGCAAAGCCAAATGAGCTACCTTAGACGCCGTAAATAGAGAAGCCGACGCATTGGGGCAAGCGGCGACACAGGCACCGCAGCCGATGCAGGTGGCATAGTCAAAGGCTGTTTGGGCATCGCTGGGGGCAATGGGAATGCTGTTGGCCTCTGGGGCTGAACCGGTTTTAACAGAAACAAATCCTCCAGCAACCAGAATGCGGTCAAAGGCACTGCGATCCACCACCAAATCTTTCACAATTGGAAACGCCTGGGCCCGCCACGGCTCAATCACCACAGTATCGCCGTCTTGAAAATGGCGCATATAGAGCTGGCAGGTGGCCGTACGCTGCTGCGGTCCATGGGCCTGACCATTAATCATCAGATTACAC
>CALBPH010000163.1 GCA_937899365.1 uncultured Leptolyngbya sp. | reverse complement strand
AACTCAGGGCAACCCGCTGATGGGTACGCCAAATTTGCCAGAGACTAAGATACGGAGAGCTCGTCCATAGCAAATGACGAAAACTCATTTGCAGCGCCATGACCGTGGCACCCACGACAGCCATACCAAAGACTATAAATGCAACCAGAACAACATTTTCTTGAATGATACGCTGACGCTGTAGACGGGCGGTCAACAGGCCAACCACCATAAGGCTCAGGGCATGGGTAGGAAACGGCCCTGTCAATCCATCCTGCAATAGTCCCAGGACGATACCTGCAATCGCCCCATCCACAATCGGATGGTGAATACTCCAGATGACAACCCAGATGAGCAACCAATTGGGAGTCACCCCCAACAGCTCAATCCCAGGAAATCGCATGGGGGATAGGAGCAAGCACACCAACCCTGACCCCACCACGATAGCGATGTTAAGGCACGTTTTTTGAAAGTCGGAAAGCTGTGTCTTTCCTTTAGATGCAGTCATAAGAACCAGGGCTATGGCGCAGATGCGTCATACACTATCTCTGCAGGAGGGGCGTTAACATCCGTTTTTGCCTCTAATGGATGAATAGTGACCCACTCCAGAATATTCAGAGGAGACGATAGCTGAATAACGGCCTCAGGGGCAGGACTTTTTTTCAAGTCCATACTTTCAATTCGTCCAACCGGTACACCCTGGGGAAATAATCGACTATAGGACGATGTGACGATTACATCCCCTGGTTTCACATCAGGTGTAGTCTCAAAAAATTGCATCACCACGCGGCCATCAACATTGCCACGTACCACACCTAGGGCACGACTACGGCTAACCTTTACCCCCATCTGACTAGTCGGATCGGTAATGAGCAATATTTGACTAGTATTAGGAGAGACACTCATGACTCGGCCCACCAAACCACCAGGGCCAGTGGCCATATCGCCCTCAGTGACTCCCTGTGAACTGCCTTTGTTTACCGTAATTTGCTGCCACCAGTTATCGGCACTACGACCAATAACCGCAGCAATCGTTACTGTTCCCTGACTGTCAGCATAGTTAATGTTGTCTCGCAGGCTTTGGTTTTGACTTTCTAATTCAATAACTCGCTGCTGCAGCTCTAGAACATAAGCATTCTCTAGGCGTTCTGCTTGGGTAAGGCCAGGCTGAAGCGGAGAGGTTATCACCTGGTAAATTTCATAAATCACGGCTCCCTGGCTCTGACGCATTGCCCAAGCTAGACCAATAACAAGGGTCGCTATCCCTGCCCTTGTTGCATATCTATCCCACCAGCGTCTCAGTGCAAACATATTTATAATTTGCAGGAATGATCATCAATGGCCTGCAGAACCTCTACAGATCTCGGGAACGGGCGCTAAATACACGCTCCATTTGGCTGAAGTTTTCAAGCACTCGTCCAGTGCCCAACACAACGCAACTGAGGGGGTCAGCCGCAACGTGGACTACAATGCCGGTCTCATGGCTAATTAAGGTATCCAAGCCTTTGAGCAACGCTCCGCCACCTGCCAGCATAATACCCCTATCAATAATATCAGCTGCCAACTCAGGAGGTGTTCTTTCCAAGGTTCGTTTGACAGCCTCAACAATTACAGATAATGGCTCTGCCATACTTTCGCGAATTTCTGCACTTTTTACGGTGACGGTTCTAGGCAAACCAGACAGTAAGTGCAATCCACGCACATCTAAAACAATTTCACCGTCGTTGGGGCTGGGGTAGGCTGAGCCGATATTGATCTTGATTTCTTCGGCAGTGCGTTCACCAATGACCAAGTTGTGAACTTTTTTCATGTACTGGGAAATCGAATCACTCAGCTCATCACCAGCCACGCGAACCGACTCACTTAAAACAGTTCCCTGCAAACTTAGGACAGCAACCTCAGTGGTTCCTCCGCCAATATCGATAATCATGTTGCCCGTCGGCTCAGCTACCGGCAGCCCGGCACCAATGGCCGCAGCAACCGGCTCATCGATCAGATAGACCATCCTCGCTCCGGCCTGCAGGGCGGCATCCATCACAGCTCGACGTTCTACACCAGTGACACCACTGGGGATACCAATAACGATACGGGGCATTCCTAGCGCCCGTCCTTCGTGCACACGCTTAATAAAGTGCTTGAGCATCAGCTCAGCTGTATCAAAATCAGCAATCACACCGTCCCTCAGGGGGCGCAGAGCGGTGATATTGCCGGGAGTACGTCCGAGCATGCGCTTGGCCTCTTCTCCTACAGCCAGGGGCTTGCCGTCCTTATCCCTGGCCACAACGGAGGGCTCTTGCAGGACAACGCCTTTACCCGAGACATAGACCAGGGTATTTGCAGTGCCAAGGTCTATGCCCATGTCACGGGAGAAGGAAAAGCGATCGAGTAAACTCACTGTTAGACGTGCTCCCAAACGAGCTGTAAAAAAACAAATGGACGGTTTGCAGACCGGTGTGGATTCTATTACGTTTTATATCTGCACGTCCAGTCCGTAGTTGTGAACCGGCAAATCAGTGCATTGATTAAAACGGCAAGAGGGGAACAGCAGATCGGTTTCTTGGCATAAGTTACTACTCTACTGAACTCGGGCATTTCATCCTAATACGATTAGTCTGACAGTCCAGTAGTTCAGGGTTGGCATTATGTAACCTCGTTACCTACCATACTCCAAGGTTACACGGTCTGAAATTCGAATAACGCTGCCCAGGGACGGATGCCTACGGTGACTATTAAGGATAATTCTAGACGGCAGCTTATGTCTCGCATACTAAAGTAGTTAACGCAGTTGTTAGCAAAAGAGCGATGAGTCTAAATGTTGTCAATCTTGTAGGTCGGGCAGGTCGAGATCCTGAAGTTCGCTACTTCGAGTCAGGTAACGTGCTTTGTAAGTTCACGATTGCTGTCAATCGACGGACTCGAAATAGCGAACAGCCTGATTGGTTTAATTTGGAGCTGTGGGGTCGGAATGCTGAGGTGGCGGCAAACTATGTGCGCAAGGGTAGCTTAGTGGGAATAGTGGGCTCGCTAAAGCTGGATAGTTGGCAAGATCGGACAACAGGCGCACAGCGCTCTAGCCCCGTTATCCGAGTAGAGCGCCTTGATTTGTTGGGTTCTAAGCGTGACAATGCAGCTCCCATGGCAGGAAACTACGAAGATGAGCAATTCTAGTAGTTGCAGCCAGACTAGCTCGCTAGACGCTTTTTCCTGTCAGCGTCCTTGTCAGCTATGTCGCCATCGACTTGAATATTAGCTTGCACGCCACACCAGGCAGCGCCAGGCATGACTTCAATTTTTCCTCGACTGGGAAAGGTTAACTCTTCGACCGCTGTAACACCATTGGTATAGAGGTATTCGCGTAAAAGCTGATAGGCCTCATCCACATTTCTCACTGTGTAGTTAGCCGCATACAGATATGGCTTAAGGCGATCTTGATTACGGGGTGCAGTTTCTCGAAACGTTAGACGGGTAGATTTATGGGCGCTACGTTGGCAGCTGATACGGTACTTTATGGTGTGGCAAGCAGTGTTGGGGAACATTTCACTGTGAAAAGTGGAAAACGAATTTCGGGAAAGCTGCCAGAGTTGCCCAGCTAGCTGCGTAGATGAAAAGTAGAAGCCTGCAAGCGATTAGTACTAGCAATATTGACTAGTACTAATAAACGAACCCTAATCTATATTGTCTAGGGTTGTCAAAAGTAATGTCTAATTTACAGTTACATTTGATCACTTTTTACCCATAAATAAAGTATCCCTAGTAACGGGATGAGGCTATGGGTAAACGACATAGGTAAACGACATCTCAGCGATAAAGATGTCAAAGATGTCGCTTTCTCTAAACAAAAACTCCTGCACGAATAGGGTTTATGTAGCTTTAGGGTGATTTTCCCTATCTTATCGGTTTTTTATCCCAGCCAAAGTTCGGACATTACCGATTAATACGATTGGACTTGACACGGTATGCCCAATGGAGACAGCCGTAATAACTGATAATGGCTAGGGTCAGGCCCACAAAGGTACTACCGATCATTAACGCGAGGGTAATATCAAAGCCAAGGCTCATCCATTCTTGGGGGGAACGATTGGTAAGACTAGTAGCAGTAGATTGGCCTAGTAGTCTGCGGCCAATTTGATAGTTAAAGGCATAGATAGGAACGTAGGTCAGTGGATTGCTAATCCAAGTACCGGCTGCGGCGACGAGTTTATTCCCTCGGACAGCTGCCGCGATCGCAACGCCAATAATCGTCTGCAATCCAAACAGGGGGTAGCTACCGGCAAACACCCCAGCGGCCAAGCCTCTAGCAATGGCCTGGGGGTGGCTACGCAAGCGAATAAAGCGAATATAGATGTATTTGGCCCAACGCCGAACGTTAGATCGTTTGCGAGGCAAACGCTTTGGCAAGCGCTGACCGGCTGCGCCGAGTTGGTTGTCATCAGAAGGACCTTTTGGAGCCACCACGATTTGATTCCTTATGGGTATACAGAGCCGCCGCCCGGCAGACTCGTGGGGGCAAGCAATCGCCCACTAAAATTTATTATGACAACAGAGGCAACGGTGATGATTCCTAATGTTCCTGCGGTCCAAGCGGCATAGAGCTGTTACAGGCTGAGATAGATGAGTAGAGGTTAAAGGGAGAGTGCGTGGTCAAGATAGAAAAAACCATTGCCCAGGGAGAAACCATTGCTGCGATCGCAACTGCGATTGTGCCGCAGCAGGGTAGCGTCGGCATTGTGCGTCTGTCAGGAGCCACCGCCGTTACCATCGCCCAGCGGCTATTTCAGAGTCCAGGACCATGGGAAAGCCATCGCATTCTCTATGGTTACATTACCCATCCTGACAGCCAGCAAACCGTTGATGAAGCACTGCTACTGTTAATGCGGTCTCCCCGTTCCTACACCCGCGAAGATGTGGTGGAATTTCACTGCCACGGCGGCATCATGGTAGTTCAGCAGGTGCTACAGCTGTGTCTTGCCCAGGGAGCCCGTCTGGCAGAACCGGGGGAGTTTACCCTACGAGCGTTTCTGAATGGTCGTCTAGATCTGACCCAGGCAGAAGGCATTACCGATTTGGTCGGCGCCCAATCACCCCAGGCTGCCCAGGCTGCCTTAGCCGGGATTCGAGGCAAGCTGACGACCGTCATCCGCCATTGTCGCAGCCGCTGTTTGGATGTGCTGGCAGACGTAGAGGCCCGGATTGACTTTGCAGACGATCTGCCCCCTTTGGACGAAGACAATGTGCGCCATCAGCTCGGGGGAATTCTGACTGACGTGGATCAAATTTTAGCGACGGCGCACCAAGGCGAACTGCTACGTGCCGGTCTCAAGGTAGCGATTATTGGCCAGCCCAATGTGGGCAAGTCTAGTTTGCTCAATGCTTGGAGCCGTTGCGATCGCGCCATTGTCACCGCGCTACCCGGCACCACTCGCGATGTGGTGGAATCTCAGCTGGTAGTTGGTGGCATTCCAGTCCAGGTTCTGGATACGGCAGGCATTCGAGACGCGACAGATCAAGTAGAGAAAATGGGGATTGAGCGCTCCCAAACCGCTGCCCAAGAGGCCGATGTCGTGCTGCTGACCATAGATAGCACCCTAGGCTGGACCGACATCGAAGAAACGCTCTACCGCAGCATTAAACATAAGCCCCATATCTTAGTGCTAAATAAAATAGATTTGGGTCCACGGGCAAATTTGCCGATTACCGATGTGCCCGTGGTCAAGACAGCCGCCGCCCAGGGTAAAGGCATCGATGCGTTAGAAAACGCCATCCTAGGCACTGTGCAAGCGGGTGTAACAGCGGCTAATACAGACTTGGCCATCAATCAGCGCCAGGCCGCCGCCCTCACCCGTGCCCGCAGTTCGCTAATACTTGTTCAGGTAACCATGGCAGACGCGCTTCTCCTTGATTTTTGTACGATTGTTCAGCTTGTTGCATTACGGGCCCTAGGGGAAGTAACGGGGGAAGACATGACCGAATCCATGCTAGATGAGATTTTCAGTCGATTTTGTATTGGAAAATAGTAATGGTTGGTTATGGCAGACGCTGCATGTAGCGTCTGTTCATGGAAGCGCCAGACGTGTTTAAAGTCAGTAATGCCAAGCAAATATACAATTCAGACCGCATACGTCACCTTAGCGAGTGAAAATTTATCTGCGCTGGTGACGTTTTACCAGGGTTTGCTGGAGCAAGAGCCCCAGCCCTATGTGCCTGAACGGTATGCCGAGTTTGCGCTACCGGGTCTAAAGCTGGCCCTATTTAAACCCGGCCACCCTCAGGAGTTCTCTGGGTCAGCGGCTAGCATGAGTGTGTGTTTGGAAGTGGAGGATTTGGAGGGTGCGATCGCAACCCTTACAGACCTGGGCTATCCGCCGCCAGGGAACGTTATCCATGCCAGCCATGGGCAGGAAATCTACGCTTATGATCCCAGCGGCAACCGCCTAATTTTGCATCAATCCGTGTAGGGGCGTTGCGCCAACCCACGTAGGGACGTTCCGTGGAACGTTCCTGCATATATTCCCGTACGTATATTCCCGTCTAATCCATCTGGCTAATGCGCTTGAGCTTGAGCAAATCGGTCATCTTCCGTAATTTTTTAACGGTGCGATCAAAATGGGAATGGTCTTTGACATCAATCCCCAAATCAATCTCAGCAATCTGATCTGGAAATGTCGTCACCGTTGCCCGATGCACATTAATTTTCAGATCTGATAGGTGACTCAAAATATCTTTTAATACCCCCACACGGTCAATCACCTCCAGCTTGAGCATTACCGGATAGGTGGGGGCGCGCCCCGCCAGAGCATCCGTCGAGTTCCAACGGACGGGAATCAGGCGATCTCCCGGCACCGACGCCACGTTGGGACATCCCTGACGATGGATGGCAATCCCACGAGCGCCCAGGGACACTGCACCCAGGATAGATTCACCTGGAAGCGGATTGCAGCAGCCAGCAATGTGGTGCAACAGACCCTCAACACCGATAATCGAACTGCCAGAATCGTCATTCTCAGCATATCCGCCCCAACGCGTCCGAACCACGGCCCCTTCATTGATCTGTTCGGCCAGGGCCTCATCGTCTATCTCCTCGATCGGTTGCAGTTCTTTAGTAGCTTCCTGCAAGCGGTTAACCACCGAGTTCAAGGTAATTTCGCCATACCCCAAGGCCGCCAACATATCTTCCACACAGGGATAGTTGCTACGTTGGGCCGCGTCTTGAGCCGGAGCAGATTTTAGCAGCGAGTCTAAACCGTCTCTCCCCATCACCTTTTCCAACATGGCATGGCCACGAGCCATATTTTCATCGTGGTGAGACTGCTTATACCAATGACGAATACGACTACGAGCACCAGCAGATACGACAAAGTTTAGCCAGTCCAAGCTTGGATGACTATTCTTACTGGTCATAATTTCAACAATATCGCCATTCTCAAGCTGCGTATCAAGCGTCACAATGCGGTCATTAACCTTGGCACCTGCACAGTGATTCCCAACTTCTGTATGGATGCGATAGGCAAAGTCCACAGGGGTCGCCCCCTGGCTAAGGGAAAACACATCCCCCCTAGGACTAAACACATAGACTTCCTCATCAAAGAGATTGTCTTTAACGTCGCTTAGATACTCTTGAGCATCTTTGAGTTCGCTCTGCCATTCCAGTAACTGGCGCAGCCAGGTAAATTTCTCATCCTCGGCATTGACCTTGGTATTACTGTTACCAGTCTCTTTATATTTCCAATGGGCGGCGATTCCATACTCGGCAACACGGTGCATCTCCATCGTCCGAATCTGCACCTCAATAGGACGACCTTGGGCACCAATGACCGCTGTGTGGAGTGACTGATAGCGGTTAGCTTTTGGCAGACCAATGTAGTCTTTGAATCGTCCAGGAATCGGCTTAAAACTATCGTGAACGACGGCCAACGCTCGATAACATTCCACCTTGGTACCAACGATTATGCGTATGGCTGCAATATCGTAGATCTGGTGGAAGTCCTTCTGCTGGCGCTGCATCTTGCGATAGATGCTGTAAAGATGCTTAGGGCGGCTGCTAATTTCAACACAGCTGATCCCCTCGTCATCTAGGTGCGTTTGCAATAAATCAGCAACCTGCTTGAGACGAATTTCTCTATCGGTACGCTTCTCAGAAATCAAATTTTTGATCTCTTTGTAGGCCAGTCCTTCTAGATATTTAAATGACAGGTCTTCTAGCTCCCATTTCATCCGACCGATACCTAGACGGTTGGCTAATGGGGCAAAAATTTCGATGGTCTCGCGAGCCTTTTGCAGCTGTTTTTCCGGCGGCAAATGCTGCAGCGTCCGCATATTGTGGAGCCGATCGGCCAACTTAACCACAATCACTCGAATATCCTGAGCCATGGCCAGAAACATGCGGCGAAAGTTTTCGGCTTGGCGTTCTGTCTTACTGTTGAACTGAAACTTTGAGAGTTTGGTAACCCCCTCCACCATTTGGCGTACTTCAGCACCAAAATGAGCTTCAATCTCATCCGCCGTAACATCTGTATCCTCTACCACATCATGCAAAAAGCCGGCGGCAATCATGGCGCTGTCTCCCCCCAGACTGCGCAAGATGTTAGCAACCGCGACCGGATGGGCAATGTACGGTTCACCAGAGGCGCGCATTTGCCCTTTATGCAATTGATAGGCAAACTCAAACGCTCGACACACGAGCTGATTATTGTCCTTAGGCAGCTCGATCGAAGCTGCACCTGCTTCATTTGGCAGCTGACTGTGCTCCAGGATGCAAGACCTGAGCCAGGTAGGCAAGGTACAGTCGTGAGGAAGAACAGGGGCTGCTGAAGTCATGGTAGATAGAGAGAAAGGATCAAAGTCGAGAAGTGTGTGCTGGAGCAACTGCGGAAATACGTAGCAGTCATTACCGACACTTGCTGGATTACCGGCAAAAACACGTAGGTTGGAGACTTCAGATAGCTACAGCTATCCGAATAGTCCCGCAATGATTTGCCTTAGTCGTATTATCTCTATGTTAAAAAATCGGGCTTTGCTGCTCCTAGGGATGATTTCATCTGAAAGATGCTGCCATAGGGCATATCTAACCGATCGATTCAGCCTCTAAATCAGCAGCGACATAAACCGTTGCTGTAGCAAGATGTGCCAACTCCTGAAAGCCTATCTTGCCCAAGTCATTTGCCCCACTATTCGTAGGACCGGCAGGTTTAGCGTATAAATTCTTACAATTATAGTCTGATACTGACTGTGGCAGTAATTAGAAAGCAACAGGTGAGATCGGTTATTGAGTCGAGCAGTCTGAATTCCTAAAATCCAGCTAACCCATTTCATTCAGTGCGTCTTGTTAACAGGATATGTGTCTGCTCGAGAAATGTTGCGCCAGTTATATAAAGGCTATAGATATAAAAAATTTGATTGGGACAGCTTTATTAAATTCTTACATTATTATTAAATCATGACATTCACCCGTGCTGCTGAGGCTCTTGACCACTACGCTCAACAGTTAGCTCAGCTCAAAGAGGTTACGGCTCTGGAGACAATGGCTCTCCAGACCAAGCAGTTACAGAGCTTTTTTGATCGGGAGCTATGGCCCATAGTGACTCAGCTAGAGCTACCTCAGCAGCAATCTCAATGGCATTCAGCGACTACTGAGATTCACCGCCACATGAGGCTTTTGGCCGTGGAGGTCAGCTTTATTAAAGCAGCCCGTCAGGAACACACCCGCCAACAACGCTTAGGGCAAATTGAGCATCGGTTAGGGCAACTGCAAGGATTTACCCAAGTCATGGTGACCCTTTTGTCAGATGTACAGCCATAGGGGGTGCATCTAACCGAAAGGTCACCGTAAGACTAATGCTTGCCCTAAATCAGCAACGGTAATGCTTGAGTTTTCCCCTACGAAAAACTACAGTCTGGATGGGGAGCGTTGCTGATCCTCGGTATGATTTTATCTGCGAGATACTGTCCCATCGCATATCTCACCGATCGGTTTATCCTCTAAATCAGCAACGGCGGATGGGGGATGGTTGGGACCGTCTGCAATACAATTTTGCGACACAATAGTTGGTGCACTTTATTCACTGAAGGCGATGCTCTGTCCGAAACATCCACAGGAATCGCTGCTGCCGGGACAGCTAACAGAAGGTCTCAAGTCCCACAGCTGCCCTATATGTAACGGCTCTTGGGTAGCGGCTGACGATTATCAAACCTGGCAATCGACCCAAGCAGATCCGTCCATGAGGGTGAGCAATTTGCAGGTGCCAATTAACCACGGCGGTGATTATCAGCCATCTCGCTATGATAATCGGGCTGGATTATGCCCTAGCTGCGGTTTTTACCTGGTGCGGGGACGGATCAATCTACAGAAGGTATCCTTTTTTATTGAACGGTGCCCTGGATGCAAGGGCACCTGGTATGACGATGGTGAATGGGCCTTACTGAATGAGCTGGGGTTAAGTGCCTATGTGCCGGTTCTGTTTACGGATGAGTGGCAAAACTATGTGCGTAGTGCCGAGGCGGAATTCCGTGAAAGGATAGCAACAGCAGAAAAGCTAGGACCCGAGATTGCAGAGAAATTGTTTGACCTGGCAAAACTGCTAGAGCAGCATCCTAATGGAGATTTTGGAGTGGCGTATTTGATGCGGCGGTTTGAGAAGTAGGAGCTTGGGGGGGCACAGCTAGCTTACTGGCCTCAGTCCCAGGATCCGGCATTTGATAATTTAGACGTTGTCCTCTACTTACGTTTCATGACTCCCCCCTTACTAACGCTCGATAGCTTCTGTGTAGCCTATCCGCAACAGGCTAACTGGGCGGTTGAGAATGTATCGCTGTCGTTAGAGCCTGGGGAAATGCTGGGGCTGGTGGGGGAGTCGGGCTGTGGAAAATCTACATTAGGGCGGTCAGCACTGCGACTCTTGACGGGGGGAAGACGAACCGACGGGCGGTCTCTGTTTGAGGGGCGGGATGTGTTTGGGCTGACGGCCCAGGATATTCGTCGGTTTCGGGGAGAGGCGGTGTCGTTGGTGTTTCAGGATCCAATGACACGGTTAAATCCGTTGATGACCATCGGCGATCACTGTGTGGAGACGCTGCGGGCTCATCGGTCTGATCTGTCTAGGCAGGCGGCTAAGGAGATTGCGATCGCAACCCTCAAGTCCGTCAGTATTCCGGCCAGCCGCTGGGAGCAATATCCCCACGAATTTAGCGGTGGAATGCGTCAGCGGGTGGCCATTGCCTTAGCACTGTTGCTAAACCCCAAACTGATTGTGGCGGATGAGCCCACCACCAGCCTAGATGTCACTATTTCAGCCCAAATTTTGGACCTGCTCACTCAGCTGTGTCGCGAGCGGGGAATGGCCCTAATTTTGATTTCCCATGACCTGGCCCTGGTGGGGGAATATTGCGATCGCATCGCCGTCATGTACCAGGGCAAGCTGGTGGAATTAGGCTCAACCGAGCAGGTGCTTTATCAGCCCCAGGCACCTTACACCCAATCCTTATTGCAGGCGGCCCATCAACTACAAAACTACGAAGCTGAGGGGGTAACCGAGCCCGAAAACCATGGCCCTCCTTTACTAAGGGTGCAGGATCTCATCAAGCACTACACCATCGAGCAAACTTTACTGTCCAAGCTATTTAACCGCACCCCACCGGACACCATCCGAGCGGTGGACGGCATTTCCATAGATTTACATCCGGGGGAAGTGCTAGGGCTAGTGGGGGAATCAGGCTGTGGTAAAAGTACCTTTTCTCGAGCACTGATGCAGATTATTCCACCCACATCTGGCCGGGTGGAGTTTATGGGACAAAACCTGGTGGGTCTGTCACGGTCTCAGCTCCAGCTCCAGCGTCGCAACTTTCAAATGATTTTCCAGGACCCCCACGCCTGTCTCAATCCCATGATGACCGTGGGGCGAGGGATTGCCGATCCGCTCATTATCCATGGGCTAGCCACGGCATCAGAGGCCAAACAGATGGTCCATAGCATGTTGACGCGAGTGGGGCTGACACCCGCCGACTACTACCATCGCTATCCCAGTGATTTATCTGGCGGGCAGCAGCAGCGGGTGGCCATCGCCAGAGCCCTCATTACTAAACCCAAGTTAGTGATCTGCGATGAGCCGGTGAGTATGTTAGATGCGAGCGTGCAGGCCCTGGTGTTAGAGCGCATGCTAGAGCTTAAGAATGAGCTGGAGCTTACCTATCTGTTTATTACCCACGATTTGTGGGTAGCTCGCTACCTTTGCGATCGCATCGCCGTTATGAACAACGGCAAAATCGTTGAACTAGAACCCACAGAAAAGCTATTTAACAGTCCGCAGCATCCTTACACTAAAACCCTGCTATCGGCCGCGCCCCTCCTAGCAACGTCCTAGCCCCGGCTTCTGGGTGTTAGGCACCCAGGCAATAAAAAAGACCAATCTAGATGATCGGTCTTTTTTATTGAACTCATTTAGTCAACTCAGCAAGCCCTGTGGGCCAACGGACTTACTCAACAATAATTTTGCCAACCATGCCAGCACCACGGTGAGGGGCACAGAAGTAGCTATACTCGCCGGACTCAGAGAAGGTGGAGGAGTAGGACTCACCAGGGGAGAAGGTTAGCTGCTCTTGGGATAGGGAATCAGCAACGTCTTTACCACCAGGAACCTGAGCGGCATCAAAAATAACGTTGTGAGGGGCCATTTTGTTATTAACCCAGGTAACCGTATCACCAGCCTTGATGGTGATAGTTGCAGGCTCAAACGCAAGCAGACCTGCATCGGAGCCCATTTTGACTTCATAATTAGTCGCGTAAGCAGGGGCCGCATTAAAAACAGTGCCAGCAAAAACCAGAGCAGCTGTCACTAACAGCGCACCCATGGCTCGCAATGCTCGGTTAAAAAAGGTCATGGTGAATTTCTCAAGGTTGAATTTGGAGTAATTAAGCATTCTTAACTACATATACCTGATTATTTTAGAATGCCTGATGTCTCTGTAGGCAAATAAACAAAAAATAAAGCATTGCTGAGCAGCACCCATGTGACGTGCCCAAATAGTCTGTGGATATATAGGGATGCAGCCCCAACCTCCGCTCCATAGAAAACTCAAGTCAACGCCTTACAAAACAAAGATTCTGGCCATTTAACAAGCGTCACATCCCATCAGATCGACCAAAGAGATATATCTGAGAATCTAAGAGCCTCAGCTTTACAATTGTTCATGCTTGACCTGACGTCATTTGACCCAGTCAAAAAGAACTAGAGACGATGGAGGTCGGTTAATCCTGAGCGTTTGGCTTCTATGGATGACCTTAGACTGTGATTTTTTGAGAGGAGTCCCCGATGAAATCTATTTTGGCTACTGTTGTGGCGTTTGTAGCAAGTGCCCTTTTCTTGATTGCCCCTCCTGCCCTGGCAGCTGATGCTGGCGCTGGCGCTCAAGTATTTTCAGCTAACTGCGCAGCTTGCCACATTGGTGGTGGTAACGCAGTTAATCCCGCCAAAACTCTAAAGCAGGACGACCTGACTGCTAACGGGAAAGATACAGCCGATGCCATTGTTACTCAGGTAACCAACGGTAATGGTGCCATGCCCGCATTTGGTGGTCGTCTAACGGCTGATCAGATTGAGAATGTTGCCGCCTACGTACTTGCACAAGCCGAGAAGGGCTGGTAAATCCCACAGCTCTAATTGAGTACTGACCTCAATTAGCCCTGGTTTTCACTTAGATCAATTTCAAATTTGAATCTTAAAAAGCCTGTTTTTAGGGGTATCTCCCCCCTGGAAGCAGGTTTTTGTATTAGGTAATGTAGTTCAAAAGGCTAAAAAAATCGCAAACAGTCTGGCAAGAGTATTACATCTATGTAAAAAATAATACTTGGTTGATGGGGTACTGATCGTGGATAATACGTGACCGAGAATAGACACCTTTTGAGGTTATTAGGATGTTTGCTTTGACTGTTCAGACGAACACTGCGATCGCAGGTAGTAACCAGTGGGGTCCCGGGTGAGGCCAGCACTACTGGCAACGTTAGCCAGACGCTCGGCAGCTGCAGCCTTTGCCCTAGGTATAGGAGGATGTCAGGTTGCTGCCCAGCTCCCGACATCCTCCATGGGGCGACAGGTACCCAAGGCCCATTCAGTCATCGTGCAGCTCTTTGATTGGTCCTGGCCAGATATTGCCCTGGAGTGCGAGACATGGTTGGGGCCCAATGGATATGGCGCGGTTCAGATTTCCCCACCCCATGAGCATCGCGTGATCGCACAAGACACCACTCCATCCCCTTGGTATCAGAGGTATCAGCCAGTCAGCTATCAGCTACTCAGCCGCAGCGGCAATCAGTCCCAACTGGCCAATATGATCGAGCGCTGCCATCAGGTCGGTGTCAAGGTTTATGCCGATGTGGTCATTAACCACATGGCCAGCAGCGGAGCAGGTCAGGGAATTGGCGGCAGTAAATTTGATACCACCAATTTTGCCTATGACGGTGTGCCCTACACCCAAGCTGACTTTAATCAGCCCTGTGTTATTGAGCCTCGTGACTACGCTGAAGAACCCTGGCGAGTGCAGCACTGCCAGCTATCGGGACAACAGGATTTAGACACGGGCAGTACGCAGGTGCAAGCTGAGATTGCCAGGGCAATGAATAAACTCTTAGAGTTGGGTGTCGCTGGGTTTCACATCGGCGCAGCTCAGCATATTCCGCCTCAAGATCTAGAAAAGATTTTACGCCGACTGCAGCCCCTCAACACCAAATTTCATCCCAGCGGTCGTCCCTTCATTTATCAGGAAATCACCCACACGGGCTCTGATTCCATCAAATCTAGTGACTATTTTGGCAATGGTGCCGTCACCGAATTTCGTTATGGTCGAAACCTAGGCGAACAGGTGCGCCGTGGGCAGCTCAAGAACCTGGTGCTATTTGGCGAAGCCTGGAATCTAATGCCCAGCCATAAGGCCGTGGTATTCACCGATAACCACAGCACCCAGCGCAGTAATGATCACAACATTGTCACGTTTGATTCCCCCGCAGATGACGGAGCTAGCTACAAACTAGCCAACGTCTTTATGCTGGCATGGCCCTACGGCATCCCGAAGGTAATGTCCAGCTACGACTGGCCCAGAGAACTGGGTAACTGGGTTGGCCCGCCCACCAATGATCAAGGCCAAGCCCTGCCCATCAGCTGTGGTGATGGCTGGGTATGTGAACATCGCTGGCCCGTCATTGCCAACATGGTGGAGTTTCGCAATGTTACCCAAGGGGCCCCTACCATCGACCACTGGTGGGACAACGGCAATAACCAAATAGCCTTTGCCCGAGGAACTCGTGGTTTTGTGGTGATTAATAATGAAAATACCGCCCTTACGGAAACATTAATGACAGGCTTGCCCGCTGGGCTTTACTGCAATATTTTGTCGGAAGAGCCGACAACAGCACCAGTCGAGAACGCCACCGAGACTCCTTTCACTGGTCACTGCAACACTTCGATCGTAGTAGACGAAACTGGCAGAGCTAAATTTGAAGTACCCCCGAAGCGCGCAATGGCTATACATATTGGGGCACATCTCTAGCCCTCCCCCCTCTAACCCATTGATCTGGAAAAAGCGTTGAAAACCCGACAGCCGGTGTACGGTTTTCAATCAGTTTTTTTCCCCGAGTACATTGATAGGCTAAGGACACATCTGTAAGGAACTTCAACCCATGCCAGTCAATAAAGATCCGCGTCCGCCGCGCTCCCGACAAATTAGTAACCTACTATTTTTGCTAGGGGCAATCCTGCTGACGGTAAATATTTTTCTACCCATTCAGCGTACGCCACGCACACCTTACAGCATGTTTATCCATCAGGTGCAGGAGCATGAGGTGATTAAGGCGTCGGTGGGGCAAAACGAAATTCGCTATCAGGTCAAAAACGAGCTGGGGGATGCGGGCCCGGTATATTCGACGACACCGATTTTTGACCTCAAACTACCCGACCTATTAGAGGCAAATGGTGTGGAGTTCGCCGCGACTCCACCCGCTCAGAACCAGTGGATTGGTAGCCTTTTGAGCTGGGTGATTCCGCCCTTAATCTTTATTGCTGTATGGCGCTTTTTCTTAGCTAGAGGCGGCGGTCCCCAGGGTGCGCTTTCTATTGGCAAAAGTAAGGCAAAGGTCTATGTCGAAGACGAAGCTACCAAAATTACATTTGAAGACGTGGCCGGTGTAGAAGAGGCTAAAACCGAGCTGGTCGAAATTGTTGACTTTCTAAAGACCCCCAAACGGTTTACTGATATCGGCGCCAAGATCCCTAAGGGAGTGCTGTTAATCGGCCCTCCCGGAACGGGAAAAACATTGCTGGCCAAGGCCGTAGCCGGTGAAGCCGGTGTCCCATTCTTCAGCATTTCTGGTTCTGAATTTATCGAAATGTTTGTGGGTGTGGGGGCCTCTAGGGTGCGCGACCTGTTTGAGCAGTCCCAAAGCAGGCTCCCTGCATCGTCTTTATTGATGAATTGGATGCCATTGGTAAATCCCGTGCCTCAGGTGGTTTCTACGGTGGTAACGACGAGCGCGAACAAACCCTAAACCAGTTGCTCACTGAGATGGATGGCTTTGGTGCTGGTGACAACACCATCATTGTCTTGGCCGCTACTAACCGACCGGAAACGTTAGACCAGGCCCTGCTGCGTCCAGGCCGATTTGATCGTCAGGTACTTGTTGACCGTCCTGACCTCAAAGGCCGAGAAGCTATTCTTAAAATCCATGCCCAAGAAGTAAAGCTTGGAGATGATGTGGATTTGAATGCGATCGCAACCCGTACCCCCGGCTTTGCGGGCGCAGACCTCGCCAACCTCGTCAATGAAGCCGCACTACTAGCAGCCCGCAATAATCGTCAGGCCGTCATCCAAGCAGACTTTGCCGAAGCCATTGAGCGAGTAGTAGCCGGTCTAGAGAAAAAGAGCCGCGTTCTAAACGATAAGGAAAAGGAAATCGTTGCTTATCACGAAGTAGGCCATGCCATGGTCGGCACTCTGATGGAAGACGGTGGACAAGTAGAAAAAATCTCCATTGTTCCACGAGGTATGGCAGCACTGGGATATACACTCCAGCTACCAACAGAAGATCGCTTTTTGCGCAGCGCCGATGAGCTCAAAGGACAAATCGCTACCCTGCTGGGCGGTCGTTCTGCCGAAGAAGTTGTCTTTGGCTCAATTACCACCGGAGCAGCCAACGACCTCCAGCGAGCAACGGAAGTCGCCGAACAAATGGTCACAACCTACGGCATGAGCGAGATACTAGGACCGTTGGCCTATGACAAAGGGCAGCAAAGCTCATTCTTAGATAGCGGTATGCCCAATGCCCGGCGCAACATGAGCGAGGAAACAGCTCGCGCCATTGATGCCGAAGTCAAGAGCCTAGTAGAAGCTGCCCATGAAAACGCGTTGGGAATTCTACGCAGTAATCGAGAACTGCTAGAGAGTATTTCACAGCAGTTGCTCAAAGAAGAAGTGATCGAAGGAGATGTATTGAGAGAGATGCTGGCACAGGTAAAACCATTAGCAGCATTGGCATAGAGACGTCGTCCTAACGATTTTTATAGCTGGTCATAGCTTACTGCTGTTGGCCCAGTCTCTCCTTCGGAGAGCTACATTCAGTCACTTACTGTATTTCCAAGCCCAGGGCTTTGCCTTGGGCTTTTTTATTTCTGTCGACTTGCAAAATAGCTACCCGATAGCAACGAAAGAGCACCGCTACCGAGTCTTTACAACCCATTAAACCGAGGTAACGGTTTGGGTCTAGCGATAGCATAGCCCTGGCCATACCCCACATTCAACGCTCGTAATCTGGCCAAAATGACGTCATTTTCAACAAACTCAGCGATGGTTTTCATCCCCATCATGGTTGCCACCTGATTAACCATATCGACAATCGTATGGATATAGTCTTCTTCCTCAATATTACGAATCAAATCTCCGTCAATTTTGAGGTAATCGACCGGTAACTGACGGAGATAACCAAAGGAAGACAAACCGCTACCAAAATCATCTAGGGCAAAGCTAACGCCCAACTGTTTTAAGGTGGCGATAAACTTTATCGCCTGATCTAGTTGAGAAATTGTTGTTGTCTCAGTAATTTCAAAACAGAGTTGATCCGCTGGCATGGCCGATTCTTTTAGCAACTTAATCACAAACTCCGTAAACCGTTCATCACTTAAGCTACTCCCGGAAAGATTAATGGCCACCATAGTTTTAGCCTCGGGGTAATAGCGATGGTAGTTTGTGAGCACGGTTTTCACGACCCAGCGATCAATCAACCCAATCATGCCATAACGTTCTGCCATGGGAATAAACAGATTAGGATGGACAATATGTCCATATTCATCGGTCAAACGTAACAGAATTTCCACATGACTGTAGGTGTCATCCAGCAAAGAGATAATCGGTTGCTCCATTAAATGAAATCGATTTTCCTCAATGGCCTGGGGAATATTGGCAATATGAACTAATTCCAGGTGTTGGCGGTCAAGTTCGATATCATTTTGGTCCGCTAGATAAACCCTACCCCGCCCCAAATCCTTTGCCTTATAGCAAGCCAAATCGGCACGACTAAGCAATTCGATAACGTTAGAGGCATCCCCTGAAATCGGGACTAGACCAATACTGACACCGACTTGAAATTGGCGCCCTCGCCACATAAATTGGTAACCACTGATTTTATCTACCAGGGTTTGAGAGAGTTTTTGTCCTTGCTCTAGGGAACACCCCTCTAACAACAAACCAAATTCATCCCCACCCAGTCGGCCCAGACTATCGGAGCTACGGATGTTTTGTTGAAGTAATTGCGCCAGATCCGTTAACAGCTGATCACCAATTAAGTGCCCAGCCGTATCATTGACAATTTTGAATTGATCTAAATCAAGATAGCCCAGAACAGATTGAACACCCCGCTCTCGCACCCGTTTGATCGCCTGTCGTAAGCGAGTATCAAATTCATTGCGATTAATTAATCCCGTCAAAGGATCATAGGTAGCTTGATAAGCGATGGTTTGAGTCAGGTTATACTCCTCTGTCACTTCTCGCTGCACACCACGGTAGCCCTGAAAGCGATTATGTTTATCAAACAAAGGATGGGCGTTGAGCTTAAAGATACGGAGTGTCGTATCTGATGTCTGCCACCGCAGCATAAAATTTGCCAGGGGCTGATGTTGGGTTAACTGCTCCTGGAAATAGTCCCAATCTGCTTCCAGATTAGACTGATGTACCAGGGTTTGACAGGGCGTTTTATCGGCTAGATCTTCGCGTTGTAGATAATGAAAGTTACCAGAGAGATAGGAAAACTTTAAGTCTTTATCTAACTCCCAAAATAGATCCGCACCTAGATGTGCTAAATCGTGAGACCGTTTTTCATTTTCTTGGAGCAGTTGCGCCTGGACCTTGCGACAGCGCACCACTTCAATGAGTAATACACAAATGAGCAGACTTGCTAACCCCAAAACGACCGTTAGCGATGCATTAACTGGGTCTGGCCACTGCGAAAACTGCAAAATGTGAGCTCCATCAAGCTGCTGACTGGCAAATATTGGTTGGGATAACAGCCATACTTCCAACTCCTTTACCCCGACTGAAATGCCCTTAGGAAGGTGCCACACAATGACAGGACGATAAATCACAGCTTTACGCAAATAATGGCCGACGATAGCAAGGAATATGGCAATAAGACTGAGGAAACCCAAGTACCTCACAGTACCTGGGTACGAAACGCCCCCAGAAATCAGTAGCAATGGACCTGCGCTAAATTAGGCCCATGCCTCCTTCAGATTTGAGTTGATTTTGGGTTTTAGTCAAAATGCCCAAGTCATCGAAAACCTATAAAGCCTGTCAGCCACCCTAGATCCAAACTATAGCAGGCAAAATCCGCAGCAGCTCCATATCAAAACAGCGCGCTAAGCTTGGCGAATCGTAGCTGCTTGGGCTAAAAGTGACTCAGCAAAAGCGATGCCTTCTTGGTGAGAACGGCCACCCGCCAGCTGCGCAAGTTCCTCGCGACGAGCGGTGGCATCAAGCCCTGTCACCCTTACGACGGTACGTTCATCAGTCTTTTTTTTACCGTTAGAGACCACTTGCTTATCAACATGAAAATGAGCGTCTGCCATGGCGGCTACCAGGGGCTGATGGGTAACGCAGAGGACCTGACGATGCTGGCTAAGCTGATAAAGCTTTTCAGCGATGGTCTGGGCCACACGACCTGAGACGCCTACATCAATTTCATCAAATATCAGAGTGCCAATGGGGTCCACCTTGGTGAAGCAGGCTTTAAAGGCCAGCAGAAATCGACTCATTTCGCCACCAGACGCAGTTTCTGTCAAGGGCTGTAAGGGTTCACCAGGGTTGGGGCTAAAGAGAAACTCAACGACGTCGGCCCCATGGGATTGAGGCGCAGTAGAGCGCAGATCGGCCTTAAACTTAACCCGCTCCATTGCTAAGGGTTTGAGTTCATCAATCAGCTGTGACTCTAAACGCTTAGCAGCTTTTTTTCGAAGTTTTGTCAGCTTGGCACATTCCTCGTCTAGCATGCTCTGGGCGTTTTCGTGGGCAGCTTCTAAGGCTTCAATGGACTGCCCATCGCCGTTGAGTGCATCTAAGGCAACTTGGATTTCCTGATAGTACTCAATCAGCTCAGGCAAATCGCGACCATATTTTCGGCACAGCTGCTTCAGGTAGCCCATGCGAGTTTCAACCTCGGCTAACCGCACCGGGTCCGTTTCTAAGTTTTCACCGTAGGTATTGACTTGACGACCCGCTTCTTCTACTTGGGCTAGGGCGTCACTAACGAGATCCAGCATCGGAGTCACCTGATCATCAAACCGCTGCATGGAGCTAAGCATTTGCTCAACCCGCCCAAGCAAGTCAGAGCAGCTATCAAAGCTACCATCACTTTCATAAAGGATTTGATAGGCATCGTAGCTTTGCTTTTGGAGTTCAACGCTGTGGCTGAGACGCTGATGTTCCTGTTTTAGACGGTCTAACTCCTCGGGGTCTTGTAGGTTGGCACTGCTGAGATCTTGAGCATGATAATCAAATAAGTCGAGCTGCTGCTGACGTTGCTGCTCAGCGCGACGACGACGCTCTAATGCCTGCTGGGCACTGGTGGCAGCGCTATGGGCCTGGTCAACAAGTTGACGCTGCTGCTGATTCCCACCAAAACCATCTAGCCAATCGCGCTGGGCATCTAGGGAACCGAGTTGTACGGTTTGCCCCTGGGCCGTAATTTCTACCAACAAACGACGTAGCTCTTCTAGCTGATTTTTTTTGACAATGACGTCATTGAGACGGCTACGGCTACGAACGCTGCCTCTACCAGTTGTCAGTTCTCGACTACAGCGCAGTCCACCGTCCGTAAGCGGAATGTCATTGGCACTGAGCCACTCGGTCACAGGAGGAGGGACCTGAAACGTGGCTTCGATCAAGGCTTTTTTTTCACCCGTACGCACCAACCGACCGCTGGCTTTACCGCCCAAAACCGTATCAATGGCATCGAGGATAATAGATTTACCAGCCCCTGTTTCTCCGGTGAGAACATTTAGGCCAGGTTGTAGCGATAGGTCTAGCTGATCGATCAGAGTGAAATTATCGATTTTCAGGGAGGTTAGCATGGCCATTGCCTCCTTAGCACAACAGGTTGCAGACAAATATGACTAAACCAGGGCACAGTGTGAGACAGCCAAATAACAGTAGAACTCGAACAGCGAGCTAATCAATCTTACTGTGGATTTTTTACTGTGGAAATTAAGTGACGTGTCAGGCTGTATCAATTCTGTCTAATCTTGTAGCAGTTATTGCTTCAGGACTTCGGTTTCTGCGACTGACGTCCGACTAAAGGAGGGATTATGCTGGCATTTAGCAATAGTCCATGGGGATTGTGGATCAGCTTGTTACAATAGTTAATAAATAACTAAGGATGACCCGACTCAGATGGTTGCCAACTGGCTCTTAAGCACCAGTGGAGGTCTAAAGGCCAAGCGGTCAAATTTATTGAAACGCCTTATAGCTCAAGGATATAACCCATGTCTGCTGCACCAGTGTTCTCCAGCTTGAATAACGGTTCGGTATCTTCAGTCCAGTCTCTAGATGAGCTGCTGATATATGACCCAGCTGCGATCGCATCCTACTATCGCTCCCGTCCGCTCCAAATTTTCCTGCGTTTTATAGAGCTGATCTGGACATTCATCGGATTTGGTTGGGGGCTATTGTGGGATCGTCAAACCGGCCGTCAAGAAAAAAATGAGGCCAAGCGTGCTGTTCAGCTGCGGAAAGTATTAACCAAGCTAGGCCCTGCCTACATAAAAATCGGTCAGGCCCTATCGACAAGGCCCGATTTGGTCCCCCCAGCCTTTATGGAAGAGCTGGTCAAGCTACAAGACCAGATACCGCCATTCCCCAACGAGATTGCCTTTCGACTGATTAAAGAAGATCTAGGTCAAACACCCGACAATATCTATGCAGACATTTCGCCCAATCCTGTAGCAGCAGCATCCCTGGGACAAGTTTATAAAGGCCGGCTAAAAACCGGTGAAGACGTGGCCATTAAGGTGCAGCGACCAGGGCTTACGGCACAGATCACTCGCGATATCTATCTTCTGAGGCAGCTGGCCCAATGGGCATGCGACAACCTTAGCGTGGTACGCAGTGACCTAGTCAGCATTATGGATGAGTTTGGCACTCGCATCTTCGAAGAGATGGACTATACCCATGAAGGGGAAAACGCCCAGCGGTTTGAATCCCTCTATGGCTATATACCGGACATTATTGTGCCAAAAATCTACACTGAACTGACCGCCCGCCGGGTGCTCACCATGGAGTGGATCAATGGCACAAAGCTGACAGAACCAGCCATTCTTGAATCAAAAGGACTAAAGGCAACTGAGATTGTCGAAATTGGCGTTCAATGCTCCCTCAGACAGCTTTTAGAACATGGATTCTTCCATGCAGACCCCCATCCTGGTAATTTACTGGTCACCGATGATGGCAAACTAGCCTATCTAGACTTCGGCATGATGTGTGATGTCGAAAGTTACCAACGTTACGGTCTGATTGAAGCCATTGTCCACATGGTCAATCGGGATTTTGACGGGCTTGCCAACGACTACGTCAAGTTAGAATTTCTCACCCCTGAAACCAACCTGGAACCGATTATTCCGGCCCTAGCAAAGGTCTTTAATAATGCATTGGGCGCTTCAGTGGCCGAGCTTAACCTAAAAAGCATTACCGATGAATTCTCGGCGCTGATGTATGAATATCCCTTTCGGGTTCCAGCTTATTACGCCTTGATTATTCGTTCACTAGTGACCCTCGACGGTATTGCCATCAGCGTTGATCCTGACTTTAAGGTCCTGAGTAAGGCGTATCCTTATGTAGCTAAGCGATTGTTGACCGACCCATCACCAGAGCTTCGACAGTCTCTGCAAGAATTGCTCTTCAAAGATGGCGACTTTCGCTGGAATCGGTTGGAAAATCTGCTCCGTAATGCTCGCTCTAGCCAGGACTATGACCTGGCCAATGTCCTAGAGCAAACTATCAACTACCTCTTTTCAGAGCGGGGCGATCATATTCGCGATCATATTGCCGATGAGCTGGCTAAGAGCTTGGATCAGTTTGGTCACAGCCTAGTTCAGCGCCTCCAAACCGCTGTTAGCCAAGAACCTGCAACCCAGGCATCAGCTAACCGAGCAAACGAATGGGAACATATCAGCCGCATTGTCAGCCTATTGGGTGACACCAAAGGAATGGACGGAGGAACCGTCGTTAGGCTCGTACCCCAGGTACTCGCTAAACCTGAAACTCGTCAAATGGGACAGCGCGTAGCCCGTAACCTGGCGCAGCGGGCAGCTGCTAGATTACTACGAACCATCTTTATGCCCGCAGGGGGATCATCGCAGATGGCAACCAACACGCCTCTACTATCTGCCCAAGAGCCCGCTTAGGGACTCATTGATTTAGAAATTTCCTTAGATAAAAGCGGCTGAATTCAAATTCAGCCGCTTTTTACGTCTTTTGCTATCTAGAGCCTTCAGGGATTGCCCAGGGTCTGAACCATGGATAGCCAACTATAGATAAAAGTAAGGCAGAATAGAACACCTAACAGCAGCGGCTTCTCTGTATATAGGATATGAGTGGAGTTTAGCCGCCAAATCCCTCAAGTTTGGACCTAACGTAGGGCAACGTAGGATTAGGGTGAATGGGTTTCGTTTTGCTTTTCAATCTCTTCCTGCTCAAGCCGCAGCTTTTTCTCTAAAGCTTGAATTTCATCGCGTCGGGCGGCTGTTTCTAAGGCTCGACGACGAATTTCCTGGCTCTGTAACGTAAGTGACTGACGCCATTGTTCAGCGCGCTCTACTTCTTGATGGAAAAACTGTGGGGTCACCCCTTGGGTTAGAAATTGGGAAACCAAATCTAAAATCCAATCGGTTGCTTCTTGAAGCTCAACCACCTGATTGGATGCGTCAAGCTCTACTAAAACCAGGGTGCCTTCATTTAGGCTTACGGGTAGGGTACACACCGTCTCTTGATCGCCTATGGAAAGCTCCCACAGGTAGTCTTCGAGCTGACGCGCCAGAAACTGTAAGACGAGAGCGCCCTCAGAGGTAGTATGGCAAACCTTGGCCAAGTGCTGCATGATTGGATAAGCAAACGGCTAGAACTTAGTATACCCTTACCCCCTTCGCTGTTTATGTGTTCTGTCGGGGAGGTTCGTCAAGATTTCGTATCCGCCCGTATAAAGGAACACAAATTTGACATCTTTAACGCTTCAAAGTGAGTAACTCTAGCCTAAAGATTAATGCACCAGCAATATTGCTTTGCTAGCCTTAGGAACAAATCAACATAAACTTTGTCAAGTTCTGACCTCCACTTGATTAAATCTGATTTAAATTCCATTCAAAAAGTCTTTGCTTTCCGGATACTTTTTGCTAAGCCCAACGTCTGGGATCAAAAGCGTACTGCTTGAGCGGCTTCTTTTGAACGTCAGCTGTCCGTTTCTCGATTGGCCTCTGGTCAGAGTGGGGAGACTAAACGGATATCAAGAAAACGTCTTAGAGCAAACACTTTGAGCGTCTAGGTTACTGGTAGATTAAGGTCCAAACGTTATGTCCTTTCATCACGCTCCCTTTGATAAAAGCAGCTCGTCTGGCAAGCCGGAGCCCTTTGATAATTTGCCTGAACAAACTGACGGCAATCAGGCTTCGTCTGTAGATGGGTCTGAGCAAAGGATTGGGCTAACCAAAACCTATAGCGAAGAGGAACGTTTTGAGCTCCTCAGTGCCTATCTAGACGATGAAGTAACGCCTGCGGAGCGCAAGCAGGTCGCCCAATGGCTCATGGATGATCCCCAGACGTTGCAAATGTATCGGCGGTTGCTGATGCTACGTCAGGCAATTCGAACAGCCCCCGTACCCGCTCAACCGCCGTTGCAAGTGCCTACTCCATCGCAGCAAAGTTTGGGGCCATTATCCTCACCGACCATGCGGCGGACTGTGATGTTTGCGATTGCGATCGCACTGCTCGGCGGTCTTAGTCAGCTAACCACCTCCAGCGGTCGCCAACAGTTACAAGAAGCCTGGCAATACATCAAATCTCGCCCCCAGGGAGCACTCTTAGACATAGGAGCCACAGCTATGGACCTATCCACCGATGCCACCCTGGGTCCTGGGGCCATCAGCGACAGACGTACTCCCCGCTAATCGTCTAATCAACGGCAGATTCCAAAGACAGAGGTAAATCCATGCAGAAATGTCGTTTTACCCACTGGACCAATTTCACCATTACAAAAGAACCCCCCCAAGGGCAGCGACCCA
>CALBPH010000162.1 GCA_937899365.1 uncultured Leptolyngbya sp. | reverse complement strand
CTGCTAGCACCAATACAAGTAAGGCGGGTAGCAGGGTAATACCGCTGAGGTTAATCGCATCGGCAATTGTTTGGCTGATGTCTGATTGCTGAGAGATTTCTAGGGGATAAAACCAGGAGAGTATGCCGTAGATCAGCAGCGTTAATGCTAGAGGTAACAGCGATGTCAGTAGCATCTGTTTGAGATTCTGGTAAATCTGGGTATCGGTGACTATGGCCACCAGATGGGCACTTGAGGAGAGTGGTGAGCAGCGCTCCCCCACGTAGGCTCCGGCAATAATCGCACCAGCCACCAAATTAAGATGGGACATACCGCTGGTGCGGGCCATGATCATCAGGGCTAAGCCAATGGTGCCGGCTGCGCCAAAGGAAGTACCAATTAGGGTGGAGACTAGCGCCGTTAGGATAAATGCCGACAGGATAAAGTAGTGGGGATGGATGAGCTGGGTACCGTAGTAGACCAGGGCGGGTACGGTACCTGCGGCCAGCCAGGTGCTCATCAGGGCACCAATAAGCAGCAGAATGCTAAAAACGGGCCAGGATTGTTTGGCCCCTTGCCAGCAGAATTTGAGTAATGTGGGTAGCGGCTGACCTCGGCGGTAGTGGATGAGGATGAAGAGTGCGATCGCAACCCCCAATGGCCACACCAGCGTCACCCCACGCAGCACACTCAGCAGCAAAAACACAAACGCCGCCAGCAGTCCATACACAATATCCTTGGTGCTCTCCCCAGGCTGATTGTTCACCTAGTACTATCTTGGCGTGGCTAAGCCTTGGGATCCTTTAATCTGGCAAATCCTAACTGGTCCCATGCCGCCGTTTGCTATATTTCGACATAATTTATCTATAAATCAGCAATGGTTAAGCTTCTACCCAACTGATTCCTAATTTTGATAGCTAAAATGCCCCTGCGAGTGGTTAGTCCTAAACCTATTCTTAAAACATGCCCCTGTCTGACATTGTCATCAATGCCTATGACTTGCTCCTATGTACCATTGCCCTCTATAGCTTTCACAGACTGCTAATCATCTGGCGGTTCTATTGCCATCGTCATCGATCGATCCAACCGGCCTATTATTATGCGGATACCGACCTACCTAACGTTACGGTGCAGCTACCCATCTGTAATGTATTGTATGTGGTAGCTCGGTTGCTCAAGGCTGTTTCGCAGCTTAACTATCCATTGGATAAGTTAGAGATTCAGGTGTTAGATGACTCCACCGATGAAACCCGAGACCTCTGTCGGCGGCAGGTGCAACAGCTTAAACAACAGAATCTAAACATTCACCATATTCATCGTCAGCAGCGTCAGGGGTTTAAGGCCGGTGCCCTTGATTATGGTTTGACCTTGGCCAATGGAGAACTGGTGGCTATTTTTGATGCTGACTTTGTTCCCATGCCCGACACGCTGCTCAAAATGGTGCACCACTTTTCAGACCCACGGGTTTGTATGGTGCAGGCTCGTTGTTAGCACCTTAATCGTTATTATTCAACCCTGACCGAGCTTCAGGCGTTAATGCTAGATGGTCACTTTGTCGCAGAGCAAACGTCCCGTAGCCGTACGGGGTGTTTTTTTAATTTTAATGGCACCGCTGGCATTTGGCGCATTGCGACCATTTTCGATGCGGGGGGGTGGCGGCATTCTACGGTGACTGAAGATCTCGATCTGTCTTACCGAGCCCAAATGAGAGACTGGCGCTGTGTCTATTTGCCAGAGATTCAAGTGCCCGCCGAACTACCAATGGAGATGAACTCATTTAAATCCCAGCAGTTTCGCTGGGCTAAGGGGTCCAGCCAGGTGGCAAGACAGCTGTTGCCGTCAATTTTACAAGCTGATTTGCCAGCTTATATTAAATGGGAGGCCTTCTTTCATTTAACAAACAACTTTAACTATCTGTTGATGTTGTTGTTGCTGGTGCTTTCATTGCCCTATCAGCTATATGTTACCTACGACTGGCGATATGCTTTATTCTTCTATGGTCCCTTGTCTCTAAGCACTAGTTTTAGCCTGATTAGCTTTTATCTCATGCCCAGCGACAGCCCCTTACGAATTGGTTCTCTTGGGATCTGCTAAAGCATCTGATGCTGCTGATGGGGGTGGGGATTGGCCTCAGTATCAATCAGTCCTTGGCAATCTGTGATGGGCTAATGCGGAGTAATACGGATTTTGTGCGTACGCCCAAACATGGTGTCATTCGTACGACAGAAAACTGGCTTGATAAGAAATATCGAGCGGCCAAAAGCTGGGTGCCCTATGGGGAACTGATCATGATGGTGTATTTGATGTTGACAATTGCGATCGCATTTACCAACCACCACTATCTCTCCCTACCGTTTTTGATTCTGTTCCTTGCAGGCTATGTCTACACCTTTAGCCTTAGCGTTTTCCAAACCCGCTAGTCGCTGAGTTTAGTGACTGCCAACCGTAGCCCCAGCAAGATTAACACTGCTCCAGTTATCCGTTCCAACCAATGGGAAATGTTGCTCAGCAGCTGTTTGACCCAATGCTGAGAAATCAACAGTGCCAACAAGGCAAACCACACCAGCGACTGTAGCGCCACTGTCCCGCCATAGAGAGCCTGGGTCGCTAACGGTGTACCGGGCTGCACAATCTGAGTAAACAGGGCTAAAAAGAATAACGTAGCTTTGGGGTTTAGCAAGTTGCCAAACAGCCCTAACCGAAACGCAGCAAAGGCACTGACAATCCGTCGATTATCCTGCAAAGAGTCAGCCTTCACTGGCTTTGCCTGTAGAGACTTGAACCCCAGATAAATCAGATATCCAGCTCCCAGTAACTTTAAGCCGTTAAATAATAAAATCGATTGGGAAATCAGTGCGCCAATACCAATCAGACAGTAGGTGGCATGAATGGTAGTACCCATACCAATGCCCACTGCCGCATATACCCCAGCTCGACGCGAGTAGGTCAAGCTACTGCGCAGTGTGAGCGC
>CALBPH010000161.1 GCA_937899365.1 uncultured Leptolyngbya sp. | reverse complement strand
CCCAGAACATGTCCCAGCAGATCCAGCGCCAGAAGACTTCTGGCAGCTGTTAGCTCGGGCCGTGGTACTCAATGGGGTGGATCAGTTTATCGAACTGCCTGAGCAGCTGCCCTGGCCCAGCGGCAGTCTGGCCATGCGGGTGAAATTTACGGTTGGCGCTAGCGATCGCAAAATTTTGTTGGATGCCTCGGGGAATGACAGCGAAGACTTTTTTGTTATTGATTTAGATGGCAGCCAGCTGCGGTTTTGGTTAGACGATCCGACGGTTGCGGCCCAACTTGACCTGAGTGAGTGGGTAGACATTGAGGCCTGGCATGCCCTATTCGCCACCTGGCAGGTGACGGCAGATACCACCACCCTACAGCTGAAATTCGATAACCAACCCGCTGCCACCCTACAGCTAGACAGCGGTCAGCCCGAGGCCAGGGTCAGAACACCCTATGTGGGCATGCGGCGCGGCGAAGCTCTGACGTTGCCGGAGTACGGCGCGTTTGCCGGGGAAATCAAACAGCTCACCCTGTGGCAGACGGTGCAGCCCCTGGATGACCTTCAGGAAACTGACATTGCAGGGACAGAAACAGGGCTAGCAGCGGCACTGCCCATCCAGGCGGGGGCGGGGTCAGAGCTGGAAAATTTGGGGGATCGCCCCCCGGCCCAGCTGTATACCCGACGGTTGGCCGTTCCCGTGTGGGCGCGAATTGCCCCCCGTCTGTGGCAGTTTGGCCGCAGCTATGGGGTCTTGCCCACCCTATCTGAGCTGGGTTTGATCGAGTCAGACTATACAATCGAGACCTGGGTCCGTCTGCATGAGACCGCTGGCACCCAGGCAAGTTTGGGTATGCGGGGGCCGATTGACCCCAATTCCTTAGATATTTGGGTGCTGGCGGTGATCGACGGGCAGTTGGCTCTACGGATGCAGGGCCAGGGCCTACAGCCCACGGACCTAACCCTCACCGCCGATACCTGGCATCGGGTGGCGGTGCGTTACCGAGCCGGTGAGGTCAGCCTGTGGTTAGACGGTGTGGCCAGTGACGAAACCTTAGACACTATTGCGCCGCTGACGGTGGCCCACCGCCATTTATATGTCGCCCACTGGCGGCTGGCGGCTGGTGCGGGCACCTGGAGCGACCGAGACCTGACCGGTCTGGTGGACGAGCTGCGGTTCTGGTCTATGGCCTTACCAGATGACAGCTTGCAAGCAGCCCCAGTCCGACGGATAAGTGCGGACACTGCCAACTTGACGGCGGTGTGGCGGTTTGATGACGACCAGCGGGTGCGCGATCGCAGCCCCAACCATAACCCTCGCATCCTCCTGGATAGCCCCGGTGTTAACCGGTTTGAACCGGCCCAGCCGCCCCTATTTATCCAGGGCCAGGTGCTGTCTCTAGATGGGTATAACGACTACATTGACCTGGGTACTCCGGTGGTGGAATCCAGCGATGCCTGGACCCTGGCATTTTGGTTCTACTGTCACCACACCGACGGTACCCAGGTGCTGGTGAGCAATGTTGACCTGTTCACCGCCTCGGTGGTGGATGGGTGCTTCCAACTGGAGTGGTCGTTCCGAGGACCGCGCAGTTGGGAAGAGGCATTCTTTGTGACGCCAGCCACCTGGGTGCATGTGGCCATTGTCCATAACGGCAGTGAACTACAGATTTTCCATAACGGTGAGCCGGTGGGGCCCGCGCGTACAGAAAGCTTCCGCAAGGACCAGGCCAGTACCCTGGGGCTGGGAGCCGCCGCCGAACTCCAGGCCGATCGCCATTTCCACGGCATGATGGCCCAGGTAGAGCTGTGGGCAGAGGCCCGATCTGCCAGTGCGATCGCAACCACCCAATCCCAGGCATTAACCGGACGCGAACCCGGACTGCTGGGCTACTGGCCCATCTTCGAAGCGCCTGGGGAAACCTCTATGACCACACCGAATACTGGCCCCCGGCCCAGCTAATTGCCGGTTTAGAGAACCCGGCGGACAAGTGGCAGCCCAGCCCGCCGCCGATTCCAGAGGCTCTATCGGCCCTGACCTTAGACGGCTATGACGACCATGTTTACCTGGGGGATCTGGCCCAGTTTGCCCTAGAGCAAGGGTTTACGGTAGCCGCCTGGGTGCGGGTCGAGACCACCACTAGCGGCGCTGTTTTTGGCAGCAGTACGGGAGACACCGAGACCCATGGTCTGTGCCTGGGGTTTGTTGAAGGTCGACCCCTGGCTCAGCTGGGTAGCGTGGTGCTCCAGGGCGATACGCCCCTGGATGACCAGTGGCACTATGTGGTCTGGCAGTACGACGCCACGGCAGGCACCCTGGAAATTAGCGTGGATGGCGCCCCCCTGGCCAATACAGACGCCGCTTTAAATTTCCCAGAGGCCGCCATCGCCTACATTGGCCGCTGGCAAACCTGGGACGACACCGCTCAACAGCCCGTCGATCATGTCTTTTTGGGCTGCATCAGCGACCTGCGGCTGTGGCAGGGTCCCAGGGCCATTGCCGCCGCAACAACCCAAAACCAGCGCCTGGTGGGCAACGAGCCCGATCTATTGGCCTATTGGATCTTTGACGATGCCCACCAGGTTGAGATTCCAGCCCAGCTGGGCCAGGGCAACTACCAGCTGATTTTGGCCAGCACCCTTACCCTGCAGCCCCCCCTCTGGCGGACCATAGAGACCCATCCCATCTGGCGTCAGCCGCTGCCACAAACGGCCCTAGCGTTTGATGGTGAACACCACTTTCTCGCATTAGACGGCTTTCTGGATGGCTTTACGGCCCAGTCCAATAGCTTTACCATCGAAGCC
>CALBPH010000160.1 GCA_937899365.1 uncultured Leptolyngbya sp. | reverse complement strand
AATCCAGAGTTTTTTGTCACGCTAAATCCGGCCATTCCAATACCCGACTCCTATGTCTTAAAGCAAGCAGACGGCACCCCTGCCGTTACTCATTTCACCCACAACATTGTCAATGTTGAAACCTTAAAGGCTCAAAGGTTTCTATGGTCAGGATACGGAACTGGGATTCAAGGTCAAAATAATCTCTACTTTACCGGTGGTTGGACATTGGGTACTGGGTTGCATGAAGAGTGCTATCAATCAGCGGAGCGCATCGTCAATCGATTACTTGATCGTTCTTTTACGCATAAGTGCATAGAGCTGGATTTTTCCCAAGTTACGGCTTAGAGAAACAGAAGAGTATTTCACTCAATGATAAGGAGACCCCTATGAAATCATCAATTCAAAGCCAGATACAGAATATGGAAATACAGGCCGACTTTGGTTATGCTCTGGCTACATTTGAACAACCCCCTAACAAAAGCGATTATATTCAGTCTTTTACAGCTGATTACATCCGTCGCCATGCACTCTTTTCGGATGTTAATCGCTACACCAACATTATTTGGAATTTTATGCGTTTCTGTCCACCCAGCGAAGTTACATTTGAAGGACTAGATGCCGTTTGTATGTTTACTAGCTTGTCTTTCTTTATTGATGATCAGAGTGATCATGATGATCTTGCTTATCTAGAGCGGTATCAAACCCTGATCAATGGTTTGAGGTTGCCAGAAACGTTATCGGAGCAGGCTTTATTTGAGTTACTGCAGCATGCAAAAAAACTGTCACAGCTCCACAAAATCAGTAGTGATCCATTTCGCCAACATTTGCTGAATTACGTAGCGGCTCAGCGATGGGAGCGCAATCTCCTAAATATGGATCAAGCTTGCTCTACGATGGAAGATTATCAACGCTATCGGCCTGATGCGATCGCACTGCTTCCCTATTTAGCTCTGCTTAAATTGGCTGAAAATATTGATGACTCCCAGTTTAATCCTCTGCAAAGATCACGCTTACTTTTCATGGAGCAGCTTGCAACAAGAATTGCCTACCTTGATAATGATCTCTATTCGTGGCGGAGTGAGCAAAACGAACCGACGGCCCTGAATCTGGTCAAAGTCTTTAAGGAAAATTTAGCTCTGAGTTGGGAAGAAAGCTTTCAAAGAGTTTATGCTTTTCGCAATGCAACGGTGGAGCGCTATTTGCAAAATCGTGAAGAAGCCCTGAACGAAGACAATACGGTTGAGTTGAGGCGCTATATCGAGTTAATTGAGTGTGCGATAACCGGCAATTTTGAAGCAATGAAACAGCTCAAGCTGCATAAGTTGCGCTATGAACTCTCACTTTCCTTCTAAATGGTGTGCCTGAGGCTATACAGTAGAGGGGCTTTGGCAGGCAAAGTTAAATACTCGGTGCGACCCGTGATTTTGCAATCAACAGGCATCCAATGGTGTAGTGTAATGGACGCATAAAATCTTAGCCTAAAGTTTCTGTTGCATAGGGGCTGCGATAAAAGTGCAGTTTGATTGATTACAGTTAGGCATTTGTCAAATAGTTGAAATTATAGTTCTAGCCCTTAGGAGTCTGTTATGGACACTCAATTTTGGCTTGATTCTTGGTATGAAGGTGGCTTTAAGACGAGTTTTCATCGTCGAGATATTCACCCTTTTGTACTTCGATATTTTCCCCCTCAGACTTTGACCGGTCGTCGAATCTTGGTACCGCTTTGTGGCAAAACTTTGGATATGGAATATTTTCGGCAACATGCTCAACATGTAATTGGTGTTGAGCTAGCAGAAAATGCTATCCACCAATTTTTTGAAGAGCAAAGGTTAACGTATCAACGTTATGATAACCGGTTTGAAGCTGAAGGGTTGACCATAATTTGTGGAAACTTCTTTGACATATCAGTTCAAAATGTTGGCAAAATCGACATGGTTTACGATCGCGCTTGCTTAGTTGCGTTACCACTGTCCATGCGCCTACAGTACATCAAAAAGATTCACGAACTACTGCCCAAAGGTGGCCAACAATTTGTTAATACGATTGAATATAAACCATCTAAAGGTGAACCTCCATTCAGTGTCAGCCCTGACGAATTGGCATCGTACTATGGCCTTACCCATCAGATTCAACATTTAGAAGCTGTCAATATTCCTAATCATGGGTTAATTCGACGATGGGGGCTGAAATATGTCATTGAACACGGATTTATCTTAACTCGGCAGTTTTCAGAGATAATACCAGACTATCAGTATGGGACAGTTACCAATAATTCTGCTTGCAACCTATCAAGATTTAGCCTCAAAAAATGAACTGCTATTCCCTTCTAAAATAGCCCCGTTGCAGAAAACGTGAAATCTTAACCCCATAGATTACTAGGGTGATAAATCATCACCCCATATTGAATAACAACTTACTAGACATTATTGGTCTACATTTCGAAGACTTGCCTTGTTCTTGAATTCGTTAAATCAAGCAAAGTTGTGTCTCACATTATCGAAAGACATCAGGGATAGGCAATCAAAATCTTTATTAGCTTCAAGGTAGTCCCTTCTCTATCTTGAACGCAACAAACACAAACCTATAAAGGGATCACCCATGAAATTACCAATTCAAAACCAGTCACACTTATCTATCTCACCAACTCGAAATTGGTTGTCTATGCTGAGTCTTTCAGCATTATCTGTCGGTATGATTAGCTTTGCCCAAAGTGCTGAAGCCTTAACCGTTACCGAAGAACTTAATCAGCTAACTGCAGAATTCAACACATTACTTGATCAAGAGATTGACACCTTAAACAACACATTGCTAGGCAGCAATATTTCACTGCTCGATGTCAATATGCTTGTCGATCTCCTACCCAATGAACTAGCTGAAACAACTCAGTCCTGTGTTCAAGGTCCGTTTCTGACTCCAACCCTCGCGCCCACCAGCATCTGTACCAACCCGGATGAATTCCTCTTATTTGACGAGGTTCATCCCACAACGTTTGTCCATAGCCGCATTGCAGATACGGCAGTGACAGCCCTTGCCCCTGACGTTATCGATCAAACTACTAACCTGGTTATCTTTGGCGATAGCCTTAGCGATGTGGGCAATGTCTTTGGGTTTTCCAATGGCACTTTCCCCTTCCCCGCTGCCGTGCAAGGCCCCTTAGCGGGAGAACCGTTGTATGCGGGGGGCAGTTTTACGAACGGTCCCATTTGGTGGCAATACTTAACCGCAGACTTAGGCTTACCCGATCCTGTTGCTTACTATGCAGAAGATGGAAGAGCACACGTCTGAACTCCAGTCACAGTTCCGTATCTCGTAT
>CALBPH010000159.1 GCA_937899365.1 uncultured Leptolyngbya sp. | reverse complement strand
TATTTCTCTGTTACATCCCTGATGACCCTTGAAAAGGCTCCTAATTCGACATCGATTTCTGTGCCTGATGGTGTTGATAGCCAGGGTGTGGAATCTGCATCGTTTACCGATACCTTGCAAACGGTTACTCCTATGATGACTGATGCCATTGAGCGTCAGGTATTGATGGTGACGCCTGACTGGTCGTTGAGTCGGGCCATTGCAGCGATTGGGTCTGCCTGGAGCAACTGTGGCTTAACGGCACCCGGTAGCCATAGTCGCCATGCCAGCTGTGCTTTGGTAATTGAGGATGAAAAAATTGTTGGCATTTTTACGGAGCGAGATATTGTCAGGCTGACGGCAGATAATGTTGATCTGGCACCGCTCACGGTGGCCGATGTGATGACATCACCGGTCAAAACATTACAGCAATCGGCCTTTCAAGATATTTTCGCTGTCTTATTTTTATTTCGTCGCTACCGGATTCGCCATTTGCCCATTGTTGATGAACAGAATCATCCGGTGGGCATTGTGACGCCTGGAAGCATCCGACGGGTATTACGTCCGGCTAATTTACTTAAGATGCGTCGGGTAGCCGATGTTATGTCTAGCAATGTCATCCATGCATCGCTTAGTACACCGGTCATAGAGCTAGCTCGGCAGATGGCGGCCCATCGGGTGAGCTGTATTGTGATTGTCGAAGTGGAGGCCCACACCACGCCCAATGATGAACTTCAGGCGTTTACCCCCATGGGCATTGTCACCGAGCGGGATATTGTTCAGTTTCAGGCCCTAGAGTTAGATCTACAGCGATTAACGGCCCAGGATGTGATGAGCACACCGCTGTTTTTATTAGAACCGACAGATTCGCTATGGACGGCTCACCAAGAGATGCAGTCTCGCCGCGTGCGCCGTTTGGTGGTGTCGTGGAACTGGGGTAGTGGTTTGGGGATTGTCACTCAGACAAGTTTGCTTAGGGTTTTTGACCCGATTGAAATGTACGGCATCATCGAAAGTATGCAGCAAACGTTGCATCAAATTGGCGAGGGGGCACCGTCAACCCAGGCTGGGGAAATACCGCCGTCTACGGATCGGATGACGGATCGGGTGACGGACCTGATGTTTGATATTGAAACCAAGCTATTGAGCCTGACAGATGAGGCGAATCATTCGGCAGATGAGCGTCAGGAGCTGATCCATGGAGCCTTGCGATCGCTACAGGCAGCCCAGGCGGCCTTGGGGGGAACAACCCCTTAACTAGGCTTGCTGCCAGTAGTCATAAACACTGGTGGCCATGGTGAGGACACCGGTTGCGATCGCAGCTTCATCCACTTCAAACTTAGGATGATGCAGCGGATGGCTACGCCGTCCCTCAAACCCCACCCCCAAGCGACACATCGTCCCCGGCACCCGTTCGGTATAGAGGGCAAAATCCTCAGAGCCCATGGACGGTTCAGCCAGCCACTCAATGCGACTTTCTCCCAGGGCACTCTGGGCCGCATTGGCCACAATCTGAACCAAATGATCCGTATTAATCACCGACGCCACTCGCCGCTGATAGTTGAGTTCATACTTAGCACCGTGCATGGCACACACCCCCGCCACAATTTCCTCAATCCAGATAGGCAGCTTTTCATAGACATCAGGCTGTAGCGATCGCACCGTTCCCTGCATCACCACCCGGTCAGCAATCACATTGGCCGCTTTACCACCCGAAATTTTGCCAATGGAGACCACCGCCGGGTGCAGTGGGTTTAGCCGCCGACTAATGGACTGCTGCAGTGTGGTCATCACCTGGGAGGCCACCCAAATGGCATCAATGGCTTCATGGGGGCGGGCACCGTGGCCAGACTCACCAATAATCACAATCTCTAAATCATCCGCAGCTGCGGTAAGCGCGCCACGGCGCAGCCCCACCTTACCCGCCAAAATTGTAGGAAACACATGCACGCCAAAAATGGCCGCCACATCTGTCAATACATCATCGGCAATCATCCACTTAGCCCCCAGCACCGTATCTTCAGCGGGCTGAAACAAAAACCGGGTTGTGCCAGTGAACGGCTGCTGTTCTGTAAGTTCTGCCAGCACCATGGCTGTCCCCAAACCCACGGTGGTGTGCACATCGTGACCACAGGCGTGCATGATGCCGCGATTTTTAGAAGTAAAGGGCAGCTCCAC
>CALBPH010000158.1 GCA_937899365.1 uncultured Leptolyngbya sp. | reverse complement strand
ACCCAAGACGCAATTCCTGATGACTTTCCCACCCGAGACTACCCCAACTCAGATACCTTTAGGGTGGGAGTTTATGTCCAGGATGAGATTGAGGTTGGCAAGTTTAGCGTTATCCCTGGGCTGCGCTACGACTATTACGATCTGAACATTTCTATCGACGAAGATTTTGAGCGTAATGGGGCCACGGCCACTGACTTTAGCGACAGTTCTTTTTCACCAAATTTAGCCCTGGTCTACCAGCCGACGTCTCAGTTGAGCTTCTATGGTCGATATTCTCGAGGCTTTCGAGCACCGCAATATGACGAGATCAGCAGCGGATTTACCAATCAAATTTTTGGCTATCGCACCGAGCCCAACCCTGACCTGGAGGCAGAAACTAGCAACAGTTTTGAACTGGGGATGCGGGGTAACTTCTCCAAGCTCAATTTTAGCTTAGCGGGTTTCTACAACCGCTATAACGACTTTATTGACAACCAGCTGGTGGATACAGAATTTATTAGGGGACGTCCCTTGTTGGTGTTTCAAAACGTCAATATTGACGATGTGGAAACCTATGGTGCAGAGGCTAAGGCCGAATATCAATTTACACCAGGTCAAGGAGGGTTTAGTTTACTGGGTTCTTTGTCTTGGACGGAGGGCAATAATCTGACATCCAATGAACCTCTATCTACTGTAGATCCGCTTGAAGCAGTATTGGGACTGCGCTATCGGTCGCCTGATGCGCGCTGGGGAGCCGAACTGGTGAGTACCCTAGTGGGTGAGGCGAGGGGAGAAGGCTTTGAACCCGAAGATGGCCAAGATCCTTTTGTCCCTGACGGATTCACCGTGTTTGATTTGATTGGCTATTATCAGGTTAATTCTAATCTCACATTAAATTTGGGGTTGTTCAATCTGTTTGACACAGACTATGAGCGCTATAGCGATGTGCGTTTTTTAGATAGCAACGACAGCTTATTTGATTTGCAACAGGCTCGTTTTGAGCAACCGGGGTTAAATGTGCAAGCTGGGGTTACCTGGCAGTTTTAACGGCTGATGGATACTCAATAGTTTGGGAGAGCGGTAATGACACGATCACAATTGAGACAGCTGTTTGGCGGATTGGGGGCGATTATTATGCTCTCATCCTGTAGCCCCAATATCACTCAGGCTCCGGACGAGACTGTAGCTGACGCAGCTTCAACGGATACGGCTACAGTCTCTCAAGCCGCTCTCCAGGACGCGCCCCAAACTATTGTTGCCCTTACATCCGTCAGCGCCGATATTGTCCATACCCTAGCTGCCGATACCCTGGTGGGTATTCCCGGTAGTCCGCTGCTCACCAACGATCCCCGCTTTGAGGGGCTAACGGTGGTGAGTAGTGGACGTACTGAACCCGATCTGGAAACCATTGTGGCGCTCAAGCCAGATCTTGTTATTGGTGCCGCTGGATTCCATGACAAAACCCTGGAGCGATTGACCGATCTGGAGGTGAATGTGGTGTCCGCTGATATTAAAAGCTGGGAAAGTCTTAAAACATTTACCCAGATTTTAGCGACTCAACTTAATGTTGATCCCACACCGTTGGTAGAACGCTACGATGCCTGTTTGGCAAAGGCTAGTGATAGTGGGGCTACAGCCATTGTTTTGGCGAGCAGGGACCCTATTTTATCTCCTAGCCGAGAGAGCTGGGCGGGAGATTTTCTGGAGCAATTTAATATTCAGAATCTGACGGCTGATTTACAAGGTCAAAGTGAATTTCAAGGATATATCACCCTGTCTGCTGAGAAAATATTGGAGATGAACCCGGAACAGTTATTTTTTATTGACTCTGGCGGTGGTATTCAAGCTGAGATCGCCCAGCTTGAGACCGATTCGTTTTGGGGGCAGCTGAGCGCCGTGCAGACCAATCAGGTTTATCCATTTAACTATCACGGGCTGATCAATCCGGGCAGCATCGAGAGTATTGAGCGGGTATGTGAAACCTTGGGGTAAGGGCGTGTGGACTAAAGCTGACGCTCTAGCCGTAACATTTGCCGATAGGACAGCCAACCGGTACCCACCATGACTAAGGCAAATAGGCTTAGAAAGCCTACATGCTCACTTGCCGGTTCCCCTGCCAATGTGAGGGTCAGGGCCTCGGTCATGTGAAAAATTGGGTTGTACCGGGCCAGTTGTAGGA
>CALBPH010000157.1 GCA_937899365.1 uncultured Leptolyngbya sp. | reverse complement strand
TATGGACGGTACTGGGCTCGAACCAGTGACATCCTGCTTGTAAGGCAGGCGCTCTACCAACTGAGCTAACCGTCCGCAAAACCTGCGTTTGCACCGGAGTAGATATTAACAGATGAAAGCGGTCTAACGCGATCTTTTTTTAAATAAAATATAATTCATTTGTATTATTGAGCCTGGGGCATAGGTATTTGACAGGCACTGCACCTTTGAACCTATGGCTAAACATTACGGTTCGAAGATAGCTATGCCATCCTACTGAGGTATCCATGCCATCTGGAAGCTGAAAGCCATGAGTGAAAATCTAACGTCTAATCTGACATCTAAGACCCTGGAGGCGTTACAGCATCTGATCGATGTGGTGGCCCAGCTGCGTAACCCTGATGGTGGCTGTCCGTGGGATTTGGCCCAGACGCCTGAGAGTCTGACGCCCTATGTGCTGGAAGAGGCCTATGAGGTGGTGGATGCGATTCAGCAGGGTGACCGGGGGCATATTGCGGAGGAACTGGGGGATCTGCTGCTACAGGTGGTGCTGCAGTCTCAGATTTTTAGCGAGACGGATGGATTTGATTTGGGCGATGTGGCCCAAGGAATTGCGGATAAGCTCATGCGCCGTCATCCCCATGTGTTTGGTGATGACCCAGCGGCGACGCCGGAAGAGGTGAGCGGCAGTTGGGAAGCTATTAAGGCGTTGGAGAAGGGTGACCAGGGTGAGGTCACACTCACCTCTAAGCTGGCCCGCTATGGTCGGACATTGCCCCCCATGGTGGCGACGATGAAAATTTCTAAGAAGGCGGCCAAGGCCGGATTTGAGTGGAAAACTTTGGATGGCGTGTGGGAGAAGGTGGATGAAGAGCTGGGGGAGTTTCGCCATGCCCTGGCGCATGAAAGTGCTGAAAACCAGGCGGCTGAGTTTGGCGATGTGCTGTTTAGCCTGATGCAGGTGGCCCGCTGGTGTGACATTGACCCGGTGGCGGCGCTACAGGGGACAAATCGTCGTTTTGTACAGCGGTTTGGGCTATTGGAGCAGGCGGCGGATAAACCAATCGATGACCACAGCATTGAGGAACTAGAGGCGCTTTGGCAGCGGGCAAAGCAGATTATTGCTGGGGATGCGGCGGGATAATCGGTTGGGCCACCGGGCCTGGTTTTACTGTTGGTGATGCTATTCCTCGATGGGCAGTGTCCACCCCCTCGGTCAACGTATATCCTGGATCAATACATTCACCATTCCGCACGAAAACCATGTCTGTATCCTCGGCTGCTGCTGTTGAGACTTCGTTGGTTGCGATCGCAACCCAAACACGCCAGGCCGCCCGCACCCTAGCCAGCCTGTCCACCCAGCAGAAAAACGACGCCATTGAGGCCATTGCCCAGGCCTTAGAGGCGGCCGCGGCTGAGATTGCTGCCGCCAATGACCTTGACCTCAAAGCGGCCCTGGAGGATAACCTGGCCAAGCCCCTCTACGGACGGCTCAAGCTAGACGCGGTGAAGCTGCGGGGGGCGATCGGTGGTGTACGGGATGTGGCCAAGCTGCCTGACCCGGCGGGGGCGGTACAGATTCACCGCGAGTTAGACGATGGTCTCGTGCTTAAGCGAATTGCCTGCCCCCTGGGCGTATTAGGCATTATCTTTGAGTCCCGCCCCGATGCGGTGATGCAGATTTCTACCCTGGCGGTGAAGTCGGGTAATGGCGTCATTCTGAAAGGCGGTAAGGAAGCGGTGCGGTCTTGCCAAGCGTTAGTAAACGCGATTCGCCAGGGGTTAACCAACGCTGGCGTGGATCCCAATGCGGTGCAGCTGCTGACCACGCGGGAAGAGACGCGGGCACTACTGGCGTTAGACAGCTATGTGGATCTGATTATTCCTCGGGGGTCCAATGCCTTTGTGCGGTTTGTGCAGGAAAATACCCGTATTCCGGTGTTGGGCCATGCGGACGGCGTTTGTCACCTATATGTGGATGTGGCTGCTGACCTGGAGAAGACGGTCAAAATTGCTGTCGATGCCAAGGTGGGCTATCCATCGGCCTGTAATGCGATTGAAACGCTGCTGGTGCACAAGGACATCGCCGTTAAGGCTTTACCGGTATTGGCCAGGGCTCTACAGCAAGCGGGGGTAAAGCTGCTGGGGGACGACGCTACACGACAGGTGCTCACAGACATTCAAGCGGCCACCGACGCGGACTGGTCCACTGAGTACAGTGATTTAATTTTGGCCATTCGCGTGGTGGACTCGGTGGATGCAGCGATTGACCACATTAATACCTACGGGTCGCGCCATACGGATGCGATCGCAACAGAAGACCAGACCACCGCTGACCAATTTATGGCCCAGGTTGATGCTGCCGGTGTGTACCATAACTGCTCCACCCGCTTTGCCGATGGGTTTCGCTACGGGTTTGGGGCAGAAGTGGGCATCAGCACTCAGAAAATGCCCCCTCGCGGCCCCGTTGGTTTAGAAGGCTTGGTGACTTACAAGTACCAGGTAGTTGGTAACGGCCATGTTGTTGCCAGTTACTCAGGAGAGAATGCAAAACCCTTTACCCACAAAGATTTGGGATAGATAAAATTACATGACCGACTGTATTTCGCTCACGGGCATTCGCGCCTATGGCTACATTGGTGCGCTGCCAGAAGAGACTGTGCTGGGCCAGTGGTTTGAGGTGGACCTGACCCTGTGGATGGATTTGTCTGTGGCCGGTAAATCTGACAATTTGGCCGACACCCACAACTATGCCGACATCATTCAGCAAACCCAGCAGATTATCCAAACCGAAAAATTTAAGCTGATTGAACGCCTGGCGGATGCGATCGCAACCCAGGCGTTAGTCAACGATCCTCGTCTCGAAAAAGTTCAGGTCACGGTCAATAAACTGACTGCTCCAGTGCCCAACTTTGACGGCCGAGTAGCTGTCACAATAGTCAGAACCCGTTCCTAGAATCCGTTACGATGCTGAATACAATTCTGGAAGACGACTGAAGACGACTAGCGAGCCCCAACCCTTGCCAAAGCTGAGATTGACAATTCAATCACGTTGGCAGCTGCCGTTGATTTTGTTACTGGCAGCCTTGTTACGGCTGTGGCGTTTGGAGGCTAAACCCCTGTGGGTAGATGAACTCTACACCACGTTTTATAGCCTTGGGAAGAATCTGGCTGACATTCCCCTAGATACCCTACGAGCACCGGCAGACTACTGGACACTGCTAGATCGCCCTGGCACTCCCTGGCAGGCGGCCCAGGCGGTGACTCTCCATAGCAATCATCCGCCTCTGTTTTTTATGGCCATGAGTGGCTGGCTGCAGGGGGTGGGCATATCCGTTTGGAGCCTGCGAGCGTTTGCGGTGCTATGGGGCATAGCGGCGGTGGTCGGTGTGTTTTACCTGGGTCGACGGGTGGGGAGACCCAGGGCGGGAACCCTGGCTGCGCTACTGATGGCGGTGTCGCCCTATGGCATTTACCTATCCCAGGAGGCCCGGCACTATAGTTTGGCGGTTGCGATCGCACTGTTCTCCCTAGTCAATTGGATTGCCCTGCTGCAAGGCGATCGCTCCCCGCCCCGCTGGCTAAGCTGGATCGGGCTAAATGCCCTGGGTCTGTACGTCCACTATTTCTATGGCTTTAGCGTTTTGGCCCAATGGCTAGTCACCATTGGTAGACTGCTGTGGCGACGTCACCGACGACCCCAGACACTGCCCTGGCTGTTGGCCATGGGGGGGACAGCGCTGCTTTATTTGCCCTGGCTGCCCACCGCCATTACCCATTTTCAAAGTGAGGGGGGGACCGGCTGGCTGAGTCAGTCGGCACCCCTATGGCAGACACTGATCATGCCCTGGCTACAGTCCTTGGTGGCGTTGCTATTTATGCTGGTTTTGCTGCCTGTGGAGCAGGTGCCTCTATGGGTGACCGTGACATCGGCGTTGATTATGCTGGGGGTATTTGGTCTGGTGCTGCGCCACCTAATTAAGGGTTGGCACCGGGAGCCGCTGCTGGATATGTGGTCGCCCCTGGTCAGCTACGGGCTGACGGTGTTTGGCATCATGCTGGCCATTACCTACGGTTTGGGCAAAGATCTCACCCTGGCACCCCGCTACTTTTTTATGGCCTATCCGGCGGTGACGGTGGTGGCCGCCATGGCCCTGACCCGCTGTCGACGCTGGGTGGTGGTAGTTGCGATCGCAGTCGGCATCATCAGTCAGCTCTTTATCAGCCATGACCTGGCATTGCTAAAGCCCTATCTACCCGGAAATGTGGGGCGTCGCCTCGGGGCCGACCCCCAGCCTACGATTGTTCTCATGGCCCCTCAGCGAGACAGTTACCGTGCCCGTGCCCTCAGCTATGTGCTGGCCATCCCTGCGAATAAAAAAGATATCCAAGTGGCCTTTACCGCCCCCGCTAGCCCTGAATCCTGGCAGCCCATCTTGACCAACAGCGACGCGATTCCCACGGATGACCTCATGCTTTGGCTAGTGGAACCCAAACGGTTGGCCCCCTTTCCCCTGACGGTAACTCTGCCCGCTCATACCTGTGTACCCGTGGGTGAACGCATTAAAACCGAAGGCACCCGCCAACAGAACTATCAGTGCAGTGCCCAACGCGCCCAAAAACTAGATCCACTACCGGCCCCCTAACGCTATGACAGCTTAAAGAGTTTCACAGATTACCTATGGTTTGCCAGGTCAGTCGCTATACTCAATTTGCTAAATGCGCCGATAGCGCTCCAAAAATTTACAGCGCCCATTTATCAGGACAGATACAATGACGTTTCGAGTTTTAGATTCCCTGACTCACCTCAAGCGTAGCTATTTAAAATCCTTAGGCATACTTACGGCAGCCACCTTAACCCTGCTGTCTACCCCAGCGTTGGCCGGTGACCCATTTCGTTTAGGCACCGAGCATGATATCGGACCCCACACAGAAGAGGCCTTTGAAGCCTTCTTTAAAGAAGGTGACTATGTGGGGGCACGCGCGGCCTTAGACCTGGCGATGGAAACTGAGTCTAACGAACCGTTAGTCCATGGCATGGCCGCCTCCATGGCCTACCTTGACGAAGATTGGGAGGCCGTAGCCACCGAGGCAGCCCTGACAAGATCCACAGCAGAAACCCTGCTTGAAACCGATCCCCTACGGGGACATATCTATTCTGCGGTGGGCATCTTTATGGAAGGGGCGCACTTGATGAGTACCGAAGGTGTGGCCCGGAGCACACCCGCTGCCCTGGCCATGTTGCAACAAGTATTTAGTCACATTGGTGAAGCAGAAAAGATTGACAGCACCGATCCAGAACTCAACCTAGTCAAAGGGTTTATGGATTTAATGCTGGCAGTTAATTTACCCTTATCAGACCCCGCAGAGGCCATTGACCGGCTGTCCCAATATGGCAATCCTAGCTACCTAGCCTATCGAGGCATTGCCCTGGGCTATCGCGACCTGGGTCAAATGTCAGATGCAATGGACGCCGTTGATCAGGCCCTAGAGACAGCTCCCGAAAACCCAGAGCTGTTCTACCTCAAAGCGCAGCTGCACCGACGTCAACAACAAACCGATGACAGTATTGTCATGTTTGATAAAGCCTTGGACTATGCCGCTCAGCTGCCGTCCAGCCTGACCCGCAAGATATACAAAGAAAAGTGTCGTACCCTGGGGGGCTCCCATGAAACCTGCGGTAAAGAAGCCACTGATTTTGTTGAAGCTCTCTAATTAGACAAAAAGAGATAACGGGTAACACTCGGCCACCATAAACAAACTCTGGACGAGCGCTATAGTTGTCCAGAGTTTGTTTGTGCTCGCCAACTCAGGTTAGCTATGGGCACCAAACGATAATCTAAGGCTTTTAGAGATATCCGTTGCCTTAACTAACCTGAACAGATGCCATAAAAGTCAAAGCCAAAACATTGACTCAACTACCCTAATTATTAAGAAGTGTAAAAACCTAACGCCAAATAGTCTTTAAATAAGTAGCAGCCCCGCTGATGAATTAGCCAACAAGGGCATTCAACGGGGCTGAAGACGCAGTTAGGAGGTATCTTGACTACTACATTAACGGCCAAAATCATAATCGGACCTTAACTTAATAAGTTCTTAATTGTCGTCAGATAAAAACCATGGCGGCACTTGTTTAGCATTGCTTAATAAAGTAAATAATCAATGCAGAAACAACATTTTGACAGACAAAAATTGTCACAGTAGAGATATGCCCCTGGGGTTGGGTTAGCCACTCCATGGATAGTGTTTGGTAAGTTTTTCCATGGCTTTCCCATGGCTCTGATAGCTTGCTATGGCTGGCGCACCCAGGGTGACAGCTTGCTGAAAAAACCTACGGGAGGTCAGCCATGGCAATTAAGAGCATTAACCCGGCAACTGGCAATGTTTATAAAACCTACCCGCCGCTGACGTCGGAAGAGATAGAACAGCGTTTGGCGCTGGCGGAAACTCAATATCAGCAGTACCGATGGACATCGTTTAGCGATCGCAGCCTCTGGTTACAAGCCGCCGCCGATTATTTGGACGATCACAGTGCCGTACTCGGTCGCATTATGACCCAGGAAATGGGTAAGCCGTTGGGGGCTGCGATCGCAGAAGTGAAAAAGTGTGTCTGGGTCTGCCGTCACTATGCCGAAAACGGCGCGGACTACCTGGCCGATGAGCGCTCAGATATCGGCTATGTGCGCTATCAGCCCCTGGGAATCATATTGGCCATCATGCCCTGGAACTATCCGCTGTGGCAGGTATTTCGCCTGGCGGCCCCGGCACTGATGGCGGGCAATGTGGTGCTGCTCAAACATGCCTCGAATGTGCCCAAATGCGCCCTGTCCATCGAACAGATCTTTCGGAAGGCGGGGTTTCCCAGCGGTGCATTTCAAACTTTGCTCATTGGTGCAGACCAGACGACCGCCGTCATCGCCGATGAACGGGTTCGTGGTGTGAGTCTCACTGGCAGTGGCCCAGCGGGCTCCCAGGTGGCGGCCGCCGCCGGGCAGCACTTAAAAAAAGTGGTGCTGGAATTGGGGGGGAGCGATCCTTTTATTGTGTTGCCCAGTGCCGACTTAGACCTAGCGGTAGAAACCGCTGTGACCGCCCGTTTGCAGAACAATGGTCAGTCCTGCATTGCCTCGAAGCGATTTATTTTAGTTGGCGACATTGCCGATGAGTTTGAAGCCCGGCTCGTGGAGAAGTATCAGACCCTGGTGGTGGGCGATCCCATGCAGCCTGAAACAGACATTGGTCCCCTGGCCACACCGTCCATTTTGCGCGATATCCACAAACAGGTGCACGCTTGTCTCATTGCCGGGGCCAAGGCCCTGGTGGGTGGCAATTTAGAAAAACTCAAAGCCAGTCTGCCCTCGGAGCTAGAGCTGGGCAACTTTTACCCACCGACAATTTTGAGCCACATTCCCCCCGGCACCCCCGCCGACCAAGAAGAATTCTTTGGTCCGGTGGCCCTAGTCTTTCGTGTTCCAGACTTAGACGCGGCTATTCAGCTAGCCAATGGCACATTGTTTGGCCTAGGGGCCAGCGGTTGGACCCAGGACCCGACCGAACAGCAGCGTCTGATCAAGGAACTTGAAGCCGGTGCTGTGTTTATTAACAGCATGGTCAAGTCTGACCCCCGTTTACCCTTTGGTGGTATTAAACGGTCGGGCATTGGCCGAGAATTAGGCCGACACGGCATTTTAGAGTTTGTTAATGCCAAGACCGTTTGTGTTAGTTAATCCGTTTCCCGTAGGGGCATTGCATGCAATGCCCCTACAAAAAAATCCAATATTAAAATCTCAGCAGTCATTCCCCGTTCCCTAAAAAAATTACCCCCTATGAACACCGCTGAACTCCTTGTCCGCTGTCTTGAAAACGAGGGAGTAGAGTATATTTTTGGCGTACCCGGAGAAGAGAATCTCCAGGTGCTCCAGGCGCTAAAACAGTCGTCCATTCAGTTTGTTACCACCCGCCATGAGCAAGGGGCCGCCTTTATGGCCGATGTCTATGGGCGGCTGACGGGGAAAGCGGGGGTGTGTTTATCGACCCTGGGACCCGGGGCAACAAACCTAATTACAGGGGTTGCCGATGCCAACCTAGACCGGGCACCGCTGGTGGCGATTACGGGGCAGGTGGGGACCGACCGCATGCACAATGAGTCTCACCAATATTTAGATCTCGTGGCGATGTTTGCGCCCGTGACCCAGTGGAATGCTCAAATTGTGCGACCTAGCAATACGGCGGAAATTGTCCGTAAGGCATTTAAGCTGGCCCAGACTGGGAATCCAGGAGCCGTACATATTGACTTACCAGAAAACATCGCCGATATGGAGGCAGCTGGTACCCCCCTGGCGTGTGACTATAACGGTAAAACCTATGCGGCGTCTGAAACAATTCAGACGGCTGCAGATGCTATTTCTAAGGCAGAGCGACCTTTAATTTTGGTGGGGAATGGGGCGATCCGGGCTCGGGCCAGTGAGGCAATCATGGCCATGGTAAATCAGCTCCAGATTCCGGTGACCAACACCTTTATGGGTAAGGGGGTGATTCCCTATCAGCATCCGCTGGCCCTGTGGACGGTGGGACTACAGCAGCGGGACTTTATTTCCTGTGCGATTGATCAAAGCGATTTGGTGATTGCCGTGGGCTATGACCTGGTGGAGTACCCCCCGAAAAAGTGGAATCCCGATGGCCAAATTCCCATTATTCATGTGGGGCCGATACCGGCTGAAATTGACAGTAGTTATGTGCCCCTGGTGGAGGTGATTGGGGATATATCGGACTCTCTAGAACAGATTTTGAAACGGGTAGAACGTACGGCCCAGTCTAGCTATCCGTTTAAGGCGGTGCGCGATGAGATGCGGGCGGACTATGAGCAATATCGCGAGGATATGGCATTTCCCATCAAACCCCAGAAGCTGCTCTACGATCTGCGTCAGGTGATGGGTCCCGAAGACATTGTGCTGTCAGATGTGGGGGCTCACAAGATGTGGATTGCTCGCAACTATCACTGTGAGCGACCCAATACGTGCCTGATTTCCAATGGGTTTGCCTCCATGGGGATTGCCATACCGGGTGTGATCGCAGCCAAACTGGTCAACCCCCAACGCCATGTGGTCGCCGTCACCGGCGATGGCGGCTTTATGATGAACTGCCAGGAGCTAGAAACCGCCCTGCGGTTAGGTACTCCCTTTGTCACCATCATTTTTAATGACGGTGGCTACGGCCTAATTGAATGGAAGCAGCGCAACTACTACGGCGAATCCGCATTTATCAAATTCAACAACCCCGATTTTGTTGCCTTGGCCAAGAGTTTTGGGCTCCAAGGGTACCGAGTAACCGCCACAGAAGACTTTATTCCCACTCTTAAAATGGCTCTAGAGGCCGACGTACCCGCGATAATTGACTGCCCCATAGACTATGGCGAAAATCTTCTATTTTCTGAAAAGTCACGGGACTTAGCCTGTGTGCTCTAGCTATGGGAATGTGGGCGCTTTGTTATTTAGTTCACAACGATAATGCGAATACCATCTCGAGTTTCATTATCGTCAATACTCTCAAGAATGTTATTGCGGTCATAATCAAACCCGACATCTTCAATTCTTCGCAGACGTCCTCTACTGCTGTAGTCAATCTCCGTACTGCCAATGCGTTCGAGGAGTCCATTGCGGCTATATCGAAAATCAATACCATCAATAGTTCGGATACGGCTATTACTAAAGTATCTCAACCGAGCACCACCAATAGTCCGAATTCGTCCGTTGGAATTGTAGTCCACTTCAGTTGTATAGTCCCGTGATTCCAGTTCAATCTGCCCATTGGCATAGACCTTAATCTTCGCCCCTGGCACATTGACGAATGTGCCCAGTACGTTACCCTCTCTGTCTACATAGATGGCATGAAAGCCTTCACCTTCATCGTCTAGGCCATCGTCATCATCAAAATCTACTAAGGTGCCAGTAGATGTTTGGGTTTGCTTTGGAGAGTCAGCATTTGCTGCTGGGACGGTCAGAAACAAACCCAGGGTTGTCAACAGTAGAACAAACCTGAGAGAGAACCTTTGTGAGACAAGTCTTTTAGCCATAATTCAGTTTCCAGGAGGCTATGGAACCATCTAAATTAGAGCTATCAGCCTAGCGAAAATTTTAGAGTCTGCCTTTCTATATCTATACATCCTCAATTAGAGAAAACTCTAAACCAAGGGGAAACTTTAGTACAAACTATGGGTTTTACACGAAACCCTGGTTGCGTGCCTCCGATAGCGCAGGGCAACCACAAGGGATGCCCCTACGGGAGATGGATAAATTGTTTCAAGAGCCCGGTACTGCTCGAGGCCCCACCATCATCATCTAGCCAACAGTCATGGAGATAACTGTTTCAACAGTCTCTTGGGGGGCTACGGTAATCAGTGCATCTCCAGTGTTCATCGCATTGCGAGGACCACTCCAGGGCTCTAAACAGTAAAAGTCTTTTCCTTTCACAGTCCAGAAAACAAGGGTGGAATAGTTTTCGTCATAGGAGATAGTCAGTGTGCTATCACCATCTTTAACAGTGGCCGTCTGGCCTGTGAGATTAATAAAGGCAAAGTCAATTTCCTCCTGGTCAAAGTTAAACTGACCATTAAAAGCAAATACTTCGGGAGCACCCTTAATTTTGTACTCACTAGACGGTAAGTCGAAGCTTAGCTTGCCCTTATCTGCTACGGCGAAATAGGGGTGGGTACCTGTCGAAAACGGCATCGGCTGAGCCGACAGGTTGGTATGGCGGAAACGCTGCTCTAGGGTATTGCCCTTAAGGGTATAGATATAATCCAACTGGAAGTCGAAGGGATAGTCCGTACGAGTTTCATCACTGCTTTTTAGAGTAATCGTCAGGCTGGCACCGTCATCAGTGGACTGCTGAGTCACGTCCCAAGGCAAGGTCCGCCCAAAACCATGCTGTTTGAGCTTGTAGGTTTCGCCCTTGAGGGTATAAGTATCGTCAACCAGATTGCCACAGATGGGAAACAGCAGCGGAATACCACCTCGCACCGACAGGCTCGGGTCCTTAAAGCGTTCCGCATCCAAATAAAATACTTCACTACCGTTGACTTGCCAGCTCGTGACGATACCGCCTCGTTCGGGTACCACGGCAACCTGAGAGTCTCCGTCAGTCAAAATATAGGTTAAATATTGCTGATTTTCAGTAGTAATAGTACTCATAGTAGTTTCCTCGGGGCATTGCTGCTAAAACACTCCCACATGATGGTCATTTCACCATGCAATCTGCAACACTGCCATGGAATCTTTATAGCCTACAGCAGCAGTTTTAGTTTGCTTCTTACGCTAATATTCTGGCTGACCTTTATTGACTATCGAGGTTTGCTGCTCTATGTCTGCTGCCTATCCCCGCGATCTAATTGGCTATGGTCAAAATCCGGCCCACCCCCAATGGCCAAATCAGGCTCGATTAGCATTGCAGTTTGTTATTAACTACGAAGAGGGGGGCGAAAACTGCATCCTCCATGGCGATCCGGCGTCGGAGGCCTTTCTATCTGAAACGGTGGGGGCAGCTCCGCTACTGGGGGTACGCAATATCAATATGGAGTCCATGTATGAGTACGGCAGTCGGGCTGGTTTTTGGCGACTGCATCGTCTGTTTACCCAGCGCAATTTGCCCGTGACGGTCTATGCCGTGGCCATGGCCTTAGAGCGCAACCCTGATGCGGGTAAAGCCATGGTGGACGCAGGTTGGGAGGTCGCTAGCCACGGCTATCGCTGGATTGATTATCAGTATGTGGGCGAAGACACCGAGCGAGAGCATATTCGCAAGGCCATCGACATTCATACCCAGGTTATAGGCAGTCGCCCCTTGGGGTTCTATCAGGGGCGTCTGAGCCCGAACACGCGACGGTTAGTGGTTGAGGAGGGGGGCTTTCTTTACGATGCCGATAGCTATGCCGATGACTTACCCTACTGGAACTTGGACCATGGTCGTCCCCATCTAGTCATTCCCTACACCCTCGACAACAACGATATGCGATTTGCCACCTATCAGGGGTTTAACTCAGGAGACCAGTTTTTTACCTATCTAAAAGATGCCTTTGATGTGCTTTATGCCGAGGGAGAGACTGCCCCAAAAATGATGAGTGTGGGGCTACATTGTCGTATTTCCGGAAAACCTGGGCGGGCAGCTTCTCTAGGAAGATTCCTAGACTATGTGATGGAACACAAGGATGTGTGGGTTTGTCGGCGGATGGAAATTGCAAATCATTGGCACGCCCACCATGGGGTGTAGGGGCGTTGCATGCAATGCCCCTACATGGGTTCATGGCAACGCCCTTAACGTTTTTTGATGTGGGAATCTACCCATTTCTCAAAATCAAGATTAGTATGTTTGTATTGTCTTGAATGAAGAGACGACACCTATGGGTATTAGAAACAGTTACGAAAATGGCGTATTCAGCTGGGTTGATTTGATGACCAGCGACCAGGAAGCGGCTAAACAGTTTTATACAGAGCTGTTTTCTTGGAAATTTCAAGATATGCCTGTGGACAATGGCAGTACCTATTCCATGGCATTTAAAGGAGACCGTAGCGTCGCGGCCTTATTTGCTACGCCCGATAATATGCAACAAGTCCCACCCCACTGGAATAGCTATATCAACGTTCCAGACTTAGACGCTGCTGTACAACGCTGGCAAGAGCAGGGCGGCACAGTGGAAATGCCCCCCTGCGACATTATGGACTCAGGTCGGATGGCAATGGTCATAGATCCAACGGGTGCCTTTGTGGGTCTTTGGCAGGCAAAAGAATTTTTTGGTGCCGGTCTGGTTAATGAGGTGGACACCTTCTGCTGGACAGAGCTGCAAACTCGAGGTGCTGACAAAGCGGCTGACTTTTATCGGGCTGTTTTTGGTTGGGATTTGGAGGTGGATGAAAAACCACCGAATTATATTTCAACGAAGGTAAAAGGGCACTACAACTGCGGCATGTTTGACATGGATAAGGCAGACTTACCTGCTGAGATTCCCTCTAACTGGGCGGTGTATTTTAACGTCGCGGACCTGGATGAGTCCCTGGCAATTGTCAATCGTCTAGGGGGTAAAGCATTAATGGATCCCATCGATATTGAACCGGGCCGTTTTACCACAATTATGGATCCCCAAGGCGCGACGATTGCTTTGATGCAGGTCAATGAGCCAGATGATTGAGGAAATTAACCGTGTAATACTGCGAAAAGCTCTTTAACAAAAGTGTCTCGGTAGGTCTTCAAATCTATCGGATATGAAGACCTGCTTAACTCTGTTGCATACCGTTTGATGATGTGACTGCTGGTAGATAAATACTCTCTAAGATTGCCATCATAGCGTTTTTGTCTGGCTAGATGTGCTCTTAATGTCTGGCTCAATCTATTGCTGTTATGAAGCATTCCCAAGAGGTTATTAATGTTTGTATTCATAACCGCACGCTCTTTAGGAGGTATTACCCCCAAAAGTAACACCATGCACGCCGCAGAGAATATTTTTCCTAGAGCCGCAATTTCACTGACACGACGTGGATAAAGATCCTGGACTGACTCGATTTCATTAGATGTGTATTGATTGGCGTTTCGTTTAGGTGTGAAAGATCTGCTGATTTTGCGAATGGTTTGCCCAGTCTGTTTTGTTCTTGTGATGCTACATCCGTTGTCAGCAATAGCCCAAGCCATATCAAGCAGACGTAAGGCCCGCTTTAGTTTTAATTCCCACTGAATTTCCGGACTTTCTTTGAACTCGTCAGTTGAATCACTGCAGAGTAAATATAACCCTCGTACGAAGAAAAGGTAGCAGGCATTGGTGCCAAACAAGTAAATGTTGTGGGTTGGATGATTGGGGGTTAGTTTTGAAATGTTTTTGACATCGATGCCCAGTAGGGACATGTCAAGTGTTAAGAACGTATTCTCCCTGTTGTGGGTTGTTGTTGGCTCTAAATTTCGTGATTCGTAGATAGCAGGAAGTTTGTCAATATGGTAGTGGCCATAGGCATCCGATTCTTCAGGTAAACCGCTCTTTTCCTTGATTTCGTAATAACACCGTAAACCCATCTCAGAATAGGCTAGAAGGGCATGATCTCTTAAAAGCTTTGCCCATTCAAGACAGCTTGAACGGCTTAAACGCTTGTTTCCAATGTGAGAAGACAGTTCAAGATTTTCTTCTGTGTCAAATGCGGCAAAAAGATAACTGCAACTTTGTATTGACGCATAGTAGGCATAAACTTCGCTACTCCCATCCGCAGCTGCATATAAACGTGCTTTTTCTAAAAGAAATAACCGTCCCCAGTGCACGGATGCCCTTGTACGACGTTGGCCAGAAAAGTTTTCGGTCGGCAAAGATTGTTCATCTTTTGGCACAAACTGGGGAAAGAAGGTTAGCAGTTTAGCTCTAATAAAATAAATACGTCCTAAAAGCTCATAATGGGGATGGAATGTCCCTTGGGAAACTTCACTTGTGACAATATATTTTTTTAGTCGGACTTCCGTATGCTGCTGTGCTTGTTTAAGGGTTTCCCATGCTTTTTGCACCAGTACTTGACGGTTAATATCATGGGCACAGTCAGGTGGTAAATAATTTCTGTCCGTATTCTGTGTGTCATATACATAGTAATAATTCGCTAAACAAATCAGGTAGCGAATAACCAATGTGCCAGAAAATATTTCAAATGTATTATTGTCAGGGTTAGTATTATTTTGAGCAGTTGTTAAGCCCTGCTGTACATAGGTATTTAAGATTTCCAGATCTTTTATATACGTATAACTGGCTTTATATGCGCCCTCATCTAGTAAGACTTCAGCAATAGATAGGTAGGCGTCAAAATATATATTTGGATCGGTTTTGGAGAGCTTTCGTTTGCCGAAAACTGGTTTGATAATTGACCGATGGATAGTGCCAATCATGGCCATGGACGAAAAAGGATAGCCCTTTAAATACGACCATGCTTGTTTGAGTGCTAGCAACCGCTCTGTTCTTTGACAGAGCTCAGCGATATACTTTTTGGGGCTTACTCCCGTATTGCGGATGGCTTGTAAGCGCGACTGCAATGACGCCTGTACCTGAGATAGGAGAAAATCAAATCCACAATAGTCACCATGGCCGATGGGGTCACCAAATGCAAATCTATCGTAGGATGAGCTACTACCTTGAAAAGTTTGTAATGCCATGCCTACAGTTTCTTTATGGCAAAGTTTGACTAAACTGTGGGCCCATAAAGGCGATGAGACATTATCTCTGATGATAGCCTGAGTAGAGGTAACATCGTGGGCAATGGGAAAAAATGCATTCAGACATGGAATATCTTCTAGTAGGGCGATGTTGATAACTTTGATGACATGGGATAACGTGCCACCTATCCCTGTGCTACTAAGAGCAAAGTCTACCCGCTGATACTGCCTGTTTGTGTAGGCAGTATTGCTAACTAAGGTATTGAATATCTCTTCTACGCTGCATTCGTACGTTGTGGGTACTTTGATGTAAAATTCAACAACAATTTTTGTGGCTTCTTGCGAAGCTACCTCATAGTCACTGGGACCCGGTAGACCGTTCACCAACTCAAAATTTGTTTTTTTATCAAGTCTTTGGAGGTCTGAGTTTAACAATGAAGGATAGGCACGATCCAGTTCTAGCGAACCTAGATTTCTATCGGCAAAGGGCAGCGGTCCACAGGCTTCCATCGTCACTCGTTTGAGATAAACGGGAAATCGATCGGTTAAACGTTCATTATTTACGACGGTTTCAGCTAGTTTTCTGACAAACGCTGGTTGGAGATAGTGACGGATGTAGGGATGTCCGGTGGCATTATCAGGTAAAAAAGCCTGGGTATTTCCGCTTCGAGCTAGCAGACGCCGAATTTCTCTTTGTGCTTTCAGTGTGAGATCTCTACACGTCTCGCTTTTGCTGGGGAACCTTGATGAATTGGATGCATGGTGAGATTGTCGGTCTGGAAGATAGTCAAGAGAGTTTTCGACTGTTTCTGCAATGAGCGTATCGATCTCGTCAAGATTATGATCCACAAAGCTTGTGCCGGAAAAGTTAAGACCAACGGCTTCCTTATAAGCTCGAAAGATATCTTCGTAATTTTCATCCCCTCCCGCAGTTTGTAATGTAAGCAGCATTTGTTGCAAAAGGGTCAGCCCGTCTCCCATGGGTAGCCTGAGCTGTTCACGTTCTTGAGGTGTTAACTCAATTAACTTGTGCAGGACAATTAGGATATCCTCTGTTGTGAGTACTCGACTGTAGGGTTCATCATGTTGTTGATACTCGCTATCAAGCGTATTACGCAGCTCACTTAACATGGTTACAACACTGCGTGTTGTGACCTTGCTAGTCTTTTCTAAATTGCCTTGCCATGATCTATCCTTGCTGAATAAGGTTTTGACAACCTTACG
>CALBPH010000156.1 GCA_937899365.1 uncultured Leptolyngbya sp. | reverse complement strand
GTAGACATGAAAACAGTCTCCACGAGACTATCGCTGCAGTCATCCCAAAAGGTAAGGCTACCCGATTAAGGTTGACATCTGGTCACATAGGATGGTCCAGCGTCTGGGAATTAAGGTTACCTCAAAAATGTCATGACCTTTCAATCTGGGTCATGAGTTCCGTATTCTTGACGATGCCTCGCAATCTATTGAGCACGTAGCATCAGCGCCTTTTTAGTAACATCCATAGCTTTCTAGTCATGCTCCGGACACAACTTTTTTGTTAGCCATAGCGAAAAAATCTAAAAAGCTGGATGTATTGAACCCGCACGTTGAGCCCATGATCACATCGGCGGATCTAGCGGATCTAAATGGGGCGTTTCATTGAACTTTAAAATTTTCCAGCATTCTGGATTGTGCTGGCTGCCTTTGCTGTGGACTGGCCCGAGGAGCCAAAACTCAAATAGGGCGGTGTGACGAATGGGAAGTTGCCAGGTGCGATCGCATCCCAAAATCACCCTAATCAGCTGCTGCATAAAGCCGCCATGGGTCACCATCCACACCGTATCCCCAGGGGCATGGCGCTGCCACAGGGTCTGATACCAGTGGACCGCCCGCCCATGGGCAGCCACCAGGGTCTCAGCCTCAGGGATAGGCTGATAGTCTAAGGAGCTAGTCAGCGACGCACACAGTTGAGGATGGCGATGGCTGGCCTCGGCCCAGGTAAGCCCCTGAAAAATCCCCTGGTGTAGCTCCTGAAGATCCGCCACTAGCTGCAGGGGTTGCTCGGTCTCTAAATAGCGGGCAGCTTCGACGGCTCGCTGTAATGGTCTGCTATAAATCTGGCTGGGTGGGCCCTGATGTTTTAGGTAGGCCGCCAGCTGACTAGACTGCCATTGCCCCTTTGCCGACAGGGGCGTAGACATTTGCCCTTCTAAGCGCCCGTCAATATTGCCTAGGGATTCCCCATGGCGTATCAGCCATAGTTTCAGATAGGCCGTCATCGCTGGGGTTGCCAGGGTTGCCGGGATTGGCCATAAACCTTGAACATTCGAGACATAGATAGACTATATAAATTGAGAACAAAGCTACAAAGTACCCTAGGAAGCGTTTGCGGGGAAACGTTTACAATGTAGGCGTCTTAAAAACACCCAACCAATCCATGCAGCTCAAGTCCACCACACGCCATATCCACATCTTTGCGGGAGAGATTGAGAATAACGAGCTTGTGCCTAGCGAGAGCCAGCTCACCCTAGATGTTGATCCTGACAATGAGTTTAATTGGTCCGATGCTGCTCTCCAGCAGGTCTATAAAGAATTTGACCGATTGGTCGATGCTGCCGCTGGCGAAGCCCTAACCGATTACAACCTGCGTCGCATCGGCTCTGACTTAGAGCACTTTGTCAGAACGTTACTGCAATCAGGCCAGATTAGCTACAACCTTCGCAGCCGGGTGCTCAACTATAGTATGGGCCTACCCCGCGTGGTATCCGAGAGTGATTAAGTGTCCAAACCCCGAATGTCAGGCCAGTAATCCGGAGGGCAGCGAACAATGCGCTTCCTGCCAGACCTTAGTGCCCCATCATTATTTGTGGGCCGTGGGTCAGGGGGCGCTAGACCAGCTAGATGAACGTTATATCTGGCAGCATCAGCGAATAGTGCTGGATACGGACCCCGGCACACCGCCCGCATCGCCCGACCCGGTACCGGCCAATGTTTGGCCCTATCTAATGCTGGCCCCGTTTAGTCTCCATGTGCCCCAGCCCTATACCCTGCTCAGCCCAGGGTCTGGCGACGATGCCATGCTGCTGTTAGATGCCGCCGCCATTGCCATCGCTCCAGGGGATGATAAACCGAGCCTGTTGCCTTCCCTGACTGAAGCTTGGCCCACGGCAGCTCCCCTCAGGCAGCTCAACTGGCTTTGGCAAATCGCTGGGCTTTGGCCCGACTTTATAGAACAGCAGGTCGCCAGCAGTTTACTGCTTAGCAGTTATTTAAGGGTCCATGGTTCCCTAGTGCGGTTGCTGGAGCTATCCCACGATTCGCAGCCGTTTACCCTCAGAAATTTGGGGGCATCGTGGCAAACCTTAATTCCCCAAGCACAACCCTCTATTCGAGACTTTTTAGACGGTCTGTGCAAATACCTGATTGAGGGCGACATTACGGCCCCAGAGGTTTTAATAAGTTGTTTAGACCAGGCCATTGCCGCTGCTGCCGCCGGTTATCGGGTGGAGTACGAGCTATCGGTGATGACCGATCGAGGCCCTAGCCGAAAACGCAATGAAGATGCCTGCTATCCCAGCAGCGGTAGCAAACAAACCCACATCCTCGGCCCTAAGGCTAACTCAAAGCATAGGCCGCCGTTACTGTTAATAGTGTGTGATGGCATTGGGGGCCACGATGGCGGCGATGTGGCCAGTCAGCTTGCGATCGCAACCATCCAACAGGAGCTAGCCCCCCTACTAGAGTGGCTCGCAGATGAGCACCTCCATGATCCAGAAACCATCACCCTGGCCATGGAACAGGCTATCTGTGAAGCCAACGACAATATTTCTCAGCACAACGATCAGGGGCAGCGTCAGGCCCGCGATCGCATGGGTACCACCGTAGTCATGGCCCTGATCATCGGCGTTCATATTTACATTGGTCACGTGGGGGACAGTCGCGCCTATCGCATCAGTACCAATAGCTGCCGCCAGATCACTTTTGATGATGATGTCGCAGCACGCGAAGTCCGCCTAGGCTATGGCTTCTATGCCGATGTCGCCAACCGTCCAGGTACAGGGGCCCTAATTCAGGCGTTGGGCATGGCCAGTTCTACGGCGCTACATGTCGTAGTCCAGCGGTTGATTTTAGACGAAGACATTGCATTGCTCCTCTGCTCCGATGGCTTGAGCGACTATGATCGCGTCGAACAGTTTTGGCCCACCCATGTATTGCCCGTCTTAACCGGACAGAACTCCCCGACCACAGCCGTCAACAACCTGGTGAAACTGGCCAATACCTACAACGGCCATGACAACATCACCGTAGGTATCGTTACCGGCCATATCTACCCCCTAAAACCCGTGGCAGTGCCACTGCCGCTGCCGACCCAGCCAGTGGCACCTGAGCCGCCCCGGCCCAACCCACCGGCATCCGATCAGGTGACCGTGGTCCCCCCTGATCGGCCCTCACCTCAAAAAAGTAAAAAAGGTACAAGCCCCTGGCTTCTGCTTTTAGGGTTAACGGGGATACTGGGAGCAGCAACGGCATTAACTATGTTTTTTTTCAGAGAAGGTCCTGTGGCCACCTCATCTAATCGCGCCCCAGACCTACCTGAAACCATTCAAGATAAGGTCAATCAAGACACCGAGAGCGTAGGCATCGTCGACGATGCACCGGCAAGTCCTGTCTCCCTAACCCCCAGAAGCTATCTGCAGCTGCTACAGCCGGTGGATCTGTTGACGACACCCCAGCCTAACGGAGACGATGATAATGCCCTAGGGCGGCTGCCAGACGGGGCCATTGTCCAAGTCCTGACTCGGCAAGATCCGGCCGGCGATCAGGCTCGCTGGGTAAAGCTCAAGATATGTGCTGTTGATCTCGAGGAAAGCCAATCTGGATCTTCAGCATTGACTGTCACACCACCCGCAGCAACGTCACTAACCTCTGGGGCAGAAGGCTGGGTACTTGAAGCACAGCTAGCACAAATTGTGCGCGCGGCTCCAGTGCTCAACTGTCCATCTGACTAGTGGGTAGTTCATACTTGATTTTGATTATTTTTACTGTGGCAGAACGTTTATGACCGCCTCCATGTCATCTTCAGAGTCACTTTGTCTATGGCTTGCCCTGGATCGGCTCACCGCGGCCGAGCCGGAGCACTACGCCATCTGGGTCCTCAAGTCTCCCTATCCCGGCGGGCACGTCCACCACGACCGGATTTGGAACCCTACCCTATCCCAAGCGTGGCAAACCTGGCAGGCGATGTTTTCCCTGCGGGGACTGCCCCAGGTGCCCCATATACCGTCAGCCTATGTCCCCCAGCTGATGCTGGAGGATAGCGGCGATTCATCCAGTACGCCCCAGACCAACAGCTACAGCAGTCGGTTGATGCAGCACCTGGGGCTGAATCTTTGGCAGTGGTTATTTGATGGACCGGTGCAAAGTAGCCTCGACCACAGCTGTGGGATTGCCCAGGGCCAGAGTACGGTCATGCGACTCCGGCTAGAGGTGCGCGATCCAGAATTGATTAGCGTGCCGTGGGAAATCATGCAGGCTCAGCCTGGGCGACCGGCGGTGGCACTCAACCAGCAAATTTTGTTTAGCCGCACCACCAGTGACGTCGATCCCTTGGCGGACTGGGGCTTGGACAATGGTTTGAGAATTTTATTGGTGGTGGGTCATGACGATGGGGCAGCCTTAGACGACCGCGCCGCCGCCACCCTCAGCCTCGAGAAAGAAGCCACTCTTCTCAAAGATATTCTGGAAAGCCGCGGTGAGTCCCTGGTGGGTCGTCCGGTGGTCCGTCAGGTGGATGTGCTGCTACAGCCCACCCCAGCGGAACTGGTACAGCATTTAGAACGCTCTCGCTACAACGTCTTTTTCTATGCGGGGCACGGCATTCCTGCCCCCGATGGCGGTCTGCTGTTTTTACAGCCCGAGGCTACCCTCAATGGGACCGAACTGGCCCAGGTACTCACCCGCTGTCGCGTCAAACTGGCGGTGTTTAATACTTGCTGGGGTGCCCAGCCAGAACGCAGCGGTCAGCAGGCTATCCCCCGCAGCAGTCTGGCCGAAGTCCTGCTACACCATGGAGTGCCCGCCGTTTTAGCCATGCGGGATTCCATTGCCGATGAGGAGGCCCTGAGTTTTATTCAGGTGTTTGCCCAGGTACTGGCCAACCGGAAACCCGTGGATGAGGCGGTTGCGATCGCACGACAGCACCTGCTTACCCTTTACAAATTTAACCAGCCAGCCTGGACGCTGCCGGTGCTCTACATGCACCCCGATTTTGACGGTGAGCTCCTCACCCCTATGCCTACCGATATCACCCGGCTACCCGGCGACTCCGGCATCGGCGGACGGGCCGCAGCCCACACCATTAGCCTGCGAGAAATCGGCGGTGAAGGCAAAGTATGGCCCATCTATCGGGGTCTGATGCGGGTAGGACGACTGCCCGACAACGATCTAGTCATTGGGGAACCTTGGGTATCAAGCAAACATGCCGAAATTTTTTACCGCCGCGCTGCCGCCGCTGAAACCTCAGAACCCACCTATTTTTTGCGTGACTTCTCGCGCTATGGCACCTACTATCTCAGTGCCCAAGGATGGCAGCAAATTCATCGGCAAGAAGTGCCCTTATCATCAGGCATGCAGCTACGCTTTGGGAGTTCCGATGGCTGCTTGCTAGAATTTATCATTGAACCCACGGTGCAGCCGTAAATACCCCGCAAATGCCCCCTAAAAGAACTGCATCGAAAAATTTTTCACTGTTTAGGTATACGAACCTACGTCTTTTAGCGTAAGTTTGCTCTAAGTTCAACGATTAGATGCGGAACACTTGGAATCAAGCCTGTATCCTCTTCCTGTCACAGCTCAATGAACTTATGGGAGGGTAAAACTACCATGGTCAACCACAACGATTCTTCATCCAAGCAGCCTTTATCCACAGAGAACAGTGCTCAGCAGGAAATGCTGCAGGCAATTTTGTCGCCTCAGCAGCCCTACCCATGGGCCCCCGCCGAAGCTACCGACTACTTTCATCAGGCTACCGCCGCTGGCGATGAACTAGCCCTTTCAGACGAAGAAGCTCGCTCTGGTTGGCAGGCACTTTCAGCCCAGCTCGATACGCTTTGGGGTAGTCCTTCTATTCAAGAAGCCCTAGCACAGCGCTTTGCCCGCCGCCTGTCCCAGGATGTGATTGAGCAAATTACAGCCAAAGCCACCCAGGTTGTCATCACGGGACGCCCCCTCGCAGAGCAGCTGATTGCCTGCGTACGCGATACGCTCACAGGGTGGGATGAGGCCGATCTACAGGTGATGGCACGTCCTCTGGCCCACGCCATGCGAGGTCAAGAAGAAATTCTAGATGCCACCATCAACTCAGTACGCGACATTGAATGGGCAGATCTATCGCCCATGGAACAAGCCCGCATCAGTCTAGCAGCCGCTAGATGGGCCGTTGACAATATCACGGACCAGACGTAGACAGCACTAGGGCTCAGCGTCTAAAGAAACATATCAGTTATTCCCTGTAGTCCTGGGGCTCTTTTACCCTCAGAAGTGTTTGCTGACCCCTGGTAGCCTATGCAGCTGATTGGTATGCTCGACTCCCCCTATGTGAGACGAGTCGCTATTTCCCTAAAGCGATTAAACATTCCGTTTGAGCATAGGTCTCTCTCGGTCTTTCGCGATTTCGAAGCGTTTAGTCGCATTAATCCCATCGTCAAAGCACCCACGCTGGTCACTGACGACGGCATTGTCTTGGTGGATTCCACCCTCATATTGCAGTACATCGAAGGCATTTCAGCCACCAGCCTGATGCCTGAGACAGCTCAAGCGCTGCAGTCAATTGGCCTAGCCCTGATGGCCTGTGATAAGACGGTGCAAATCATTTATGAGCGCACCCTGCGACCCACCGAAAAGCAACATCAACCTTGGCTAGAGCGAGTGGCCAAGCAGCTCCATGCTGCCTATGCCCAACTAGAGCAAACAGCCGACGTCCTCACCTGTAATCCGCCCATGCAGCCAGATATCACGATTGCCGTAGCCTGGCGATTTACCCAACTCTACACAGCTGATGTGATTACGCCTGAGGAGTTTCCAAAATTAGCCGCGTTTTCTGCTGACGCAGAAGCGTTACCGGAGTTTACCTCTACACCAGTAGAGTAGGTTTAAAGTGTGATCTTTAAATAAGCGCTAACGACAAATGGGCCAGAGCTTTCCCAAGGTAAAAATCATTGCAGTGGGTAAAGTGAAAAAAGGCTGGCTCAAAGACGGCATTAGCCTCTATGCCCAGCGCTTACCTGAGATTGAACTCCTCGAAATAAAAGACAGCAATCCAGACACCGAAGCCCGTAAAGTCCTAGAGTCACTCAAAACCCACGATAAATTGGTAGTGCTCTCGGAAGACGGCAAGCAGTTTGATTCAGTTACGTTTGGCCATTGGCTAGGCCAAGAAGCTTCGGGCACCCTAGTGTTCTTCATCGGTGGCCCCATCGGAGTCAGCCCACACCTCAAACAAACGGCTCACCAGATACTCAGCCTATCGGCCATGACCTTTCCCCATGAAGTGGCGCGCCTACTGCTATTAGAGCAGCTATATCGCGGTAAAACCATTTTGCAGGGCGGTAGTTATCACAAGTAATGATTACGCAAAGAGTATCAGTCTCTACAGACAGATATTCCCACCAAAGGGTGGATAAAAGCCAACCATCATCATCCCCGTAGGCCCACAGTATAAAAAGCCCATAAAGGTAGGCATTTTGTACGAATATTCCCTGAATTGATTGCCTAGCCTAACGTTCAGGGCTCATTCTATAGTATTGTAAAGCTTTGTAAATCACTTTTAAGGCTGCAGACCCGGGATCTTTATCAGTCCATCATGTGTTTGAGCTGTAGAAGTCGGTTTTAGACGTCAAACGTAGGTAATAAGTGCAATTAACTACCCGCCCAACCGGGTCTTCAGACCCCTCTACGCGCGAGATTCCATTTACGCTTAAAGACCTTAAGGATGCGATTCCAGATTATTGTTTTGAACCCTCCACTGGTCGCTCCTTAGCTTACTTTTTTCTTGATATAGGTATTATTGCTGGCCTTTATGCCGTAGCCTATAGCCTCGATTCTTGGCTGTTCTTCCCACTATTTTGGCTCATGCAAGGCACCATGTTTTGGGCCTTATTTGTTGTCGGACACGACTGTGGGCACAGGTCTTTTTCAAAGCACATGTGGCTAAACAATCTCATTGGTCACCTCAGCCACACACCAATTCTGGTACCGTTCCATGGCTGGCGTATCAGCCATCGCACCCACCACGCCAATACCGGTAATCTTGATACTGATGAAAGCTGGTATCCCATTTCTGAAGACACTTACAACGAAATGGATGCCATTGGTAAAGCCATCCGCTTTAATCTGTTTTTGTTGGCCTATCCGTTTTATCTGTTTAAGCGGTCTCCGGGGCGTAAGGGCTCTCACTTTATGCCGGGTAGCGATCTGTTCCGCGCTTCTGAGAAGTGGGATATTATCACCAGCACGACCTGCTGGACTCTCTTCGTAGCGTTTCTTGGTTGGGTTGGGTTTCAGTTTGGCCTGGGCTTTTTGATTAACTTCTACGTCATGCCCTACCTGGTATTTGTGATGTGGCTAGACTTGGTCACATTCTTACACCACACAGAGCCAGATATTCCCTGGTATCGCAACGATAGCTGGTATTTCCTCAAGGGTGCGCTGTCTACCATTGACCGCGACTATGGTTTCATTAACAACATCCACCACAACATTGGGACCCATGTTGCCCATCACATCTTTTTGAACATGCCCCATTACCATCCCAAAGATGCGACTGACTCCTTTAAACCAATCTTGGGTGACTATTATCTAGAAGGTAATTACTCTGTCTGGACTAGCTTCTGGCGTTCTGCACGGGAGTGTATCTTTGTCCCTAACGAAGGTCAAAAGGTATATTACCAACCTCGACGTTAGTCTGGGTCTGTAACAATAATCTGTTAGAAGGCTATTAAAAAGGGGAGTCCCAGTTTATGGGACTCCCCTTTTTGATGGGTTCTCTTAAATGATTAGCTACCCGCTAACTTTGCTTTAACAAACGCCTGAACTTTTGCGCCGTCAGCTTTACCTTTCATTTGCTTCATGGCAGGTCCCATTACCTTACCCATATCACGAGGTCCTGTTGCTCCGGTTTTGGCAATTAGCTCATCAACAACAGCTTCAATATCAGCATCAGACATTTGCTCAGGTAGGTACTCTTGCAAAATAGCCAGTTCTTGAGCTTCTTTGTCAGCTAGGTCTCCACGATTTGCGCGTTGGTATTGTTCAATGGAGTCTCTGCGTTGTTTAGCGAGCTGGGTAACCACTTCAATTTCTTGCTCGGGGGTAAGGGCGTCTTGTCCCTTGGGACGCAGCTCAGATTCTTTTTCGAGGATAACTTTCTTGATGCTACGCACGGTTTCCAGACGAACTTTGTCGCGGGCTTTCATGGCAGCTTTGATTTCGTCACTAATGCGGTCTTTAAGAGACATGGTTAGAAAAGACGTTGCGTGGAACGTCTGTAGAAAAGGGTAAACGCCTCAAAATCCCCCGCCCGGAGAAGAGGGATTTTGTACGTATGCTCACAAATACGTGTGCTCACAAATTAGTATTGGGGAACAGACGGATCAACTTCACGACTCCAAGCGAGGATACCGCCCGTGACGTTAGTGCCCTCAATACCAGCATCCTTGAGAATAGAGAGTGCTTTGGCAGAGCGTCCGCCCATTTTGCAGTGGGCAATCAGCTTATGTCCGTTGACTAGCTCACGTACTTTCTCAACCCCAGCACCGTTCTCAATGTCAGAAAGCGGGATCAGGACTGAGCCTGGGATCTTGGCAATCTCGTACTCGTTAGGGTTGCGGACGTCTAACAGCAAATAATTATCGACACCGCTGTCGAGCAGACCTTTCAGCTCGGTAACGCTCATTTCAGCACTGGCTGCTTTTTGCGCGGCCTCGGCGGCGGCGGCATCAGGAATGCCACAGAACTGTTCATAATCGATCAGTTCCTCAATCACAGGTCGAACTGGATTAGGTCGAAGCTTTAGCTCTCTAAAGGACATATCCAAAGAGTTGTAGAGCAGTAGTCGACCACTGAGGGTATTCCCTTCACCCAAAATAATCTTGATGGTTTCGGTGGCTTGGATCACACCGATGATGCCGGGCAAAATACCCAACACGCCACCCTCAGCACAGGAGGGAACCAAACCCGGCGGTGGGGGCTCGGGATATAGATCGCGGTAGTTGGGGCCATCTTCATAGTTGAAGACGGTGGCCTGACCTTCAAAGCGGTAAATAGACCCGTAAACGTTGGGTTTATTTAGCAGTACACAGGCATCATTCACCAAATAGCGCGTTGGAAAGTTATCGGTGCCATCAACAACAATGTCATAGGGCTCAAAAATCTCCAGGGCATTGTCGGAACTCAGGCGAGTGTTGAACAGATCCACCTGGCAGTGGGGATTGATTTCGAGAATACGGTTTTTGGCCGACTCAATTTTGGGTTTGTCGACCCAGGAAGTGCCGTGGATGATCTGACGCTGCAGGTTGGAGTAATCGACTACGTCAAAATCGACAAGGCCGATGCGGCCAACACCGGCCGCCGCTAGGTAGAGAATTAGAGGAGAGCCAAGACCGCCTGTGCCGATGCACAGAACACTGGCCGCTTTTAAACGTTTCTGACCATCAACGCCAACCTCAGGCAGAATTAGGTGCCGCGAGTAGCGCTCGTAGTCTTCTTTGGTGAGTTGAATGTCATCCAAATTTGGATTCAGCATGGTTCTTTAAGAACTAAAAAAGAATGGGGAAAGTCTAGTCAGACGCTGCGGAGCGGCGTTTGTTAGTTTCAGGACGACAAGAGCGGCATTCGATCTTTTGCCGCAGAGGCTGGGGCAATTTTCATGGGTTCGGGTTGAAAGTGATGGTTGCCATCTAGCTGCCAGTTTTGGAGATCGGCAGCCAAACCGTGGCGGACAGACACAATGATATAGGCATAGGTAGGCCAGGCTAGGTCGCGATCGCAACTAGAGGGAACCGCCTCAGCATTGGGATGGGAATGATATACCCCAATGATAACTAAGCCATCTGCCCGCGCCTGACGTTGGGTTTCAAATAGATCCTGGGGAGCAATCCAATAGCGGCGCTGACTTGTCATACCGGCTGGGCCTCCATGACCAGCCGTGTCCCAGGCGTTGTCTAAAAGCACCAAATTTACCAATATTTTCTCATTGGTTTCCGCGTCAAACCTGCCCACAAGCAAACCGCAGCCTTCGTGGGGATAGGCTTGCTCCGCATGGGCTTGGATGCGGTCAATATGCTCTTGGGTAAGGGTCAGAGCCACAATTCAGACTGTATAAAATGCGTCAGATTTTTTATTGTAGAGCAGATTCTGGAACGCTCAATATCTTTAATGATCTAAGCCGAATAATGTCACGGCTCATTACATTTAGCATCGCCAAGACGTCAAGAGCTGACCGGTGAGGGCAGCAACGCTTGGACAACCTTATCCATCTCCACCGAACGCGATGCCTTGAACAGCAGGCGATCGCCCGGCTGCATAGACCCCTGTAAATGTTCAGTTAGCTCGCCATGGCTAGCAAACAATAGATTAGGTACGGCCCCAGCCCCTAGGGACATCGCCTCGGCCTCAGCAGGGTCCGCCAAGATATATAACTGATCGAGGCCTAAGGTTTGCACAGCTTCACCAATGGCACGGTGCAGCTCTACAGACTTATGCCCCAGTTCTTTCATCGTCCCCAGCACAGCAATATGGCGCTGACCTGGCTGTTCTTTCAGTAAGCGTAGGGCCGCCACCATGGATTCAGCCCCCGCATTGTAGGTCTCGTCTAACAGCAAAATGTCATTGCTTAGCTCGTAGCGCTGGGCTCGCCCCGCGGGTAGTTCAACGGTGAGGCCGTTGGCCAAACCATGCCAGTTCAGGTTCAAGGCCTGGAGGGTTGCGATCGCACTTAAATAATTCAACGCATTATGCTGACCTGCCAGGGGTAGGGGCAGAGATATGCCATCCACCTCAACCGTCTGTCTCCGAATCTGACCGTGGATATCCCCACCCGTCAGACCGTAGGTCAGGGTCTGACCAGACCAAACTCGAGCAGCGGTCTCAATCAGCCGAGGATTGTCATAATTGAGCACGGCCACACTGTCACGGGGCATAGTTGCCAGCAGCTCACACTTGGCATTGGCAATAGCCTGCTCCGAGCCCAATCGGCCAATGTGGGCTGTCCCCACATTAGTAATCACCGCCACATTGGGTTGAGCAATCTGCGTTAGTAGGGCAATTTCCCCCGGCCCCCGCATCCCCATTTCCACCACGGCGTAGTCGTGGTCAGGGGTGACCTCTAACAGTGTCTTAGGCACCCCGATCTCATTATTAAAGTTGGCGCGGGTCTTATGGACGGTGCCGTGAAGCCCCAAAGCGGCCGAGATCAGTTCTTTGGTGGTGGTCTTACCCACGGAACCCGTAATCGCCACCACCGGTAACCCCAACTGCTGACGCCACCACCGGCCCAGGGTTTGATAGGCGGCCAGGGTATCGGCCACCTCAATGCGAGGGCTATCCCCCTTGATGATCCCTTTGCGAGTAATGGCTGCGATCGCACCGGCTGCGATCGCCTGCTCTACAAATTTATGACCATCAAAACGCTCACCCTCTAAGGCCAAAAAAATATCCCCAGGCCGAATAGTGCGGGTATCTGTACTGATGCGTTTCACCCTCTGTTCTAGATGGGTGGGCAATAGGGTGTGCTCCATCCCATCGCTATTAAGAGCATCTAGAATCTGAGAAGCAGGGGCAAGACTAGACATAGCAGACGCTTAAGCAATATGGCCAAGGCAAATTCATCAGCTTTGGCCCATGGACTCTATATAAGCTTGATGAAGAAAAGACCGTGAATTTACAGAAGCTTTAGCAGAGCTTACTGTAATCGCATACTATCCGAAAATCCCCGTAAGCTAAACTATATGGAGCATAGGTCTACGGTGTATTACATCACTGTTTCAAGACCGATGGGGGTGTTAACGTCCAATCAATGCATTTTTTGGCAGCACATTACATAACGTCAATAGAGTTTCCCTCTGTCAAATTTCGCAGCTTTAATTGAACCTGTGACAATCTAAGCCAATTTGCTTAATTACATGCCTAAATTGCTTACCCTTCGGTGATTTCAAGGTCTCTTGTAAGGTTTTATCGTGTTTTCGGTAATCATAAGCAGTTAGACTTAAATAGATAGGCTCGGTTGTGGTCACCGCAGTTTTTTCCCTGTATTCGATTTGCATTTGCGTAAGGTGTATTTGCTGAGGTTTCTCTGGTGAACGTTCAATCCAGCTACTCGCAATCTGACTACGGTTCGCGATTAGTTAGTCCGCAAGAACAAGTGCTCTATGACCATTGGCTCGGCTGTGTCAATTCAGAACGGCCTGAGGTACTTGTTCAGCGATTTAACAATCTATTCATTGATGGGACTGGTTATGAGGATCGCGAGGTTGTGAGCAGCCTGGACACGATTCTGATGGACCGTCACGCTGATCTCTATTTTCACCACATTCTCAATCGCTGCTGCCACATTCTGATTAACCGATGGCAGAAGAATCGGGAGTATCAGCCAGCCATTATTGAACTGGTCAACCTGTTTGAGTATGCCCCTAGTCAGGCTGTACGCGAAGTATCACGAGCCCGCTCTGTGCGACGTCTGCGGGAAATAGTTGCTCAATTTGGCAAAACCGAGCAGTACCTGATGCTCAAGCGCTTAGTTCAGGTAATGGCTCGGGAAAGTGAGCCCAGATTGCGCTCTCGCCAGCCGTTGGGAACCCTAATCGGTCGCTATCCCTATCTTTACCAGCACTGCTTACTCAGCGAAGAAAGCCCCAAAGAGCAGACAACCCATGTTCGCCGGATGCAACATCAGGCCCAAAAAAAGGTAGAGCTGGATCTGTCTCAGTATGTCAACTACCGAGTGAGACGCTCTCGGCTAAAGCGAGAAGGGTTACTAGACAAGCAGGGGCAATGGTTACGCCCGTCGTCAAACCCCACCTTATTAAGCGATCGTGAGCTGGTTGATTCCCTCCAGCAGTTTTCTGGCAAAGATGCCCATGGGCGCACCTATAACGATTTGGCTCTACGCTTCCGCAGCCAATGTTGTGAGTCCGTATCCTTTAAGTCATTTAAAGACGATCTCTACGAATATATTTTGTCAGGTGTTGATCCAGCCTATGGTCGTCAGCATTTTAACGATGCGCTTTACCAGCATTTACGGGACATTTACCCCGAAAATGATACGCAGCGGCTTAACGACTTCCTGATGGTGCGTACCTGCTCTAATTTGTTTAATTTCCTGGTGGTTGACCCCGCCGGTGCCCACTCCCACTTTGTCTTTATCGACCTGATCAATAATTTAGGGGCCACCCTGACCACAGGGCTATTGTTAAGAATCCTGCTTTTGTGTCGTAAGGTTAAACCCTATTTAGAACGCCGACTATCCACCCTATTTAGTCACTATGAGTTAGCCAAGCAGGACTCGGTGGGATGGTTAGTAAAAATGCTAGAGACCTTGAATCTAGCCCTGAGCCTTACCTTTGGTCATCTTGATATTTCCCACACCTTGGCATAGGCCGCTGGGTTTTTCCCATCTTGAACCCTGGACGTTAAAGCTTTAGCGTCTAAATTTGGTGTATAGCAGGGGACTATGACGGGTCTTCACCAATGTGGCCTAGGCGCTATCGTAATTTCCATTCTTTTTTAGAGGCTCTTTTTAGCCCCTATATAATCCTCAAATGCTATGCTCTGATAGAGTTTGAGCTTTTTAGGGGATATAAATACATCAAATTTTCTTCGATAAGATTCAAATTTTTATTTTCAGTTTGCTGTATACTCTGCTAACTTTCTAGGCAGCTTGACTATGGATGAAACGTCTACTGGTTTGCTGTCCTATAGTCACTACTGTCAAATCGAACATGCAAAGTTATGAGCCAATCTAGACAGTCCAATGCCACGGCGGCGGCAGGCACTTCCCCAGAAGCTGACACTATGGTCGAAGCTTATGCTGAAGATTTGATGGATGACATCTTTGATGACGTTGATCGTATTTTGGCAGGCGACGAGGCTGCCATCTATGCAGAGCCTTCGATGTCCTCAGAAAGCTCGCTGCCTCTGTACAGTGCTGAAGCAGTTACGGTCCCGGCTATGATGATTGTGCCCTTTACCGGCGAACCAACGGTAAAGCCCCACTCAGCAGCCTCCATCACAGAGACCGACCCTAGTTCAACTAAATCTAATGATGGTCAGGCTAGTACGCCTGCTCAGCCATCTAAAAAACGACCCTGGCGCAATTGGATTTTGGGAGCAGCCTGCCTATCCGCCATGGCTGGCGTGGGTGTTTGGTGGATGCGGCAGCAGCCCACCTTGCAATCGGTCACCCCTCCAGTAGTTCCCACCACCCCAACCGTTTCTCAAGAAACAGCGTTTGGTGAATATCTCACCCGCTCTCTACGGGTAATTGGGGGTGAACGCAGCGCCCAAGCGGAGAGTCAGAGAACGGGTGTGGTGGCAGCAGCCCCTGCAACGCCAGCGGGCAATCAGGTGACAACCGGCAAACCAGGGGTGATTGAACGGGTGTTTGTCCCCTTACTACAGCCAAGTACTACAGCTCGCACCCCAGGTACTCCGTCAACTACAGCATCGGTGCCTTCGTTGCCAGCCCTCAATGGTTCTTCGCCAGGTCAGGCAGCAGCCCCTGCACCTAGCATCGCGGTGGCCAGCAGCTATGAGTTAGTGGGTGTTTTAGAGCTAGGGGATCGTTCAGCGGCCCTGTTTGAAGTGGACGGCTCATCCCAGCGGGTTTACATTGGTGAAACCATTGGCGGCAGCGGTTGGAGTATTGTCTCCATCAGTAATGAAGAGGTTGTGGTCCGCCGTAATGGTGAGGTCCGCTCAATTTACATTGGGCAACAGTTCTAATCGTGATCGCAAATAACAGGGTCGCGGTCCGCTAAACCAGTCTCGCTGAAGGGGACACCCCCATGGAGTGGACATGGCAAACATATGAGCATATTTGATGATTTCAGCCGCTTTTTAGAGACTCGCTTAGATGAGTTTTTGAAAGCCCATCCCCATTTGGAAATGATGGCCCTGGAGGAACAACTGCGGGGTCAAGAAGAGGATGCGATCGCAACCTTAACCACCCTCAAGCAGCGTGAAACCGAGCTAGAAACAGCCGTGCTGGAAACAGCCAAGGACATTAAGCGTTGGCACGAACGCATTGCCAAGGCTGAAGCCGCCAACCGTCTAGATTTGGTCAAACCAGCCCAGGAGCGCGAAGCCACCCTACTACGCCAGGGAAATCATCTGTGGGGACAGATGAAAAGTGTAAAAGCACGGCTCACCCAAACCAAAACCCTACAGCAACAGATCCACACCAAACGTCAGGAACTCAAAGCCAAAATGGCGGCCGCTGCGGCCCAAACAGCCCAGCCCCCACCCAAAGATTCCAGCACCACTGGATGGAACCGTAGTCCGTTTCCATCAAAGCCTTTAGACCCCCTAGAAGAAAGCTTCCAGCGTTGGGAAACCGAAGCTGAACTAGAGGATCTCAAACGAC
>CALBPH010000155.1 GCA_937899365.1 uncultured Leptolyngbya sp. | reverse complement strand
GATTCTTTTGCTTGGTCTCGGGGGTTATGTCTTTGGTTATTAACTTTTGCCAATCACTCTGATGTTTGGCGTTGAGTAGCAGTTGCCAGATGGTGCCAAGGCTGATGCCGCCTTTGCCGGCATAGGTGGTATAGATGTTGTCATCTTCACCGGGATAATCTAACTCGGGGACTCGGGTCCCGGTCATCACATAGGTGTTGGTTAACTCTCCAAAGTAAATACGGGGGCGTCCTACCGGAATGCTGCGGTCCACGGCGTCATTGCTCGGCACATGGGCGATATCTTTGATGAAGTAATCTGGCAGCCCGCCAACAGCGGCGGTGTTGACCGGGCTCATGGTAAAGCCGTAGCCATGGGTATAACTTAAGTGTTTGTTTACCCAGGTTTTGGCCGTGTCTTCTAAGCGCTCATAGTTGAGTTCGCGTGCAGAAATGAGGACCTGACGGCGTTCAGTGGTGCCGTCTTTGTTGATGAGGGTATAGCGGTCTACGTCGGCATCGAAAAATTCGTAGTATGAACGAATCTGTTGCAGCTGACGATTACTTTCTAGGAGCGGTCGGGTATCCCACACACGGATATTCCGTACCGTGAGATCGTTGTTGCTTAATTTTTCTGCCGTTAGATTACTCTGGGGAGCAAAGCTTTCGTCTTGAATATCGGTGAGGTTAAAGGCGTCGCGGGTGAAGGCAATTGAGCGTTCAATGTAGGGTTGTTCCCGCTTAAATTCGTTGGGCTGCACCACTAATCGCTGTATTAGCCATGGGGCTAAGGCTTCACCCAAGAGGGCAAAGCTGAGGTAGATGACAATGAGACCAACAAAAAATGGGGGGCCATAGCTGGGCTGACGGCGGATCGACCCGAGTAATGCTCTCGCCATGGCTGCGATTGACAGGCCTAGAATAAGCAGGCTCAAGACCGTGTGGACGGGTAAATCCACCATGACATCGGTGTAGCTAGCGCCATAGGTGACCCCCTGTTTGGAGTAGAGCAGCTCGTATCGGCTGAGCCAGTAGCCAATGCCTGTGGTCAAGAGCAGGGTACTGGCCAGCCCATAGAGGTGGCGTTGTTGTGCAGCTGAGAAGCCCAGAAAACGCCCTTGGCTCAGACTGTTACCAGCCAGTAGATAAATCAGGGCAACGGCGACTAATGTGGAGAGAAACAGCCCTGATAGCCAGAATTCGCCTAGTTCTAGGACGGGCAAACGGAAGATATAAAAGCTGATGTCCTGTTGAAATAGCGGATCGCTTTGGTTAAAGCTAGTGGGGTTAAGGGCCGGGAGTACCCGCGACCACTGGGATGACAGTACTAGACTAAAGCTGAGGCTCAGGACCAGGGTGGAAAGAGCAATCCCCACGCGGGGGTAGATCAGCATTCCTAGCATGAGGGTCAGTAATAGCCCCCCCTGCCACGGCTCGGTAATTAATTCTCGTAGGATGGGCCAGAGGGTATCGATATTTAGCCACAGGGGTAAGGGGGGGAGCGGCTCTACCGTGATGTAATGCCAGCGTGCCAGGGCAAGCTGGCCGTGGTAAAGCACTGATCCACTGAGTAATAAGGCGAGGGCACCGGCGATGGGTAACAGCCGCCCCAGCCCAATGCCCCGTCGGCGGTTTTCGCGACTGGGGACGATGCAATGGTCGTCAAAGCTGAGCTCTTGGGCGCGCCATAGGTTAATACCGGCAAAGAGTAAGCTGCCCCCAAAGGCCGTTATGCCTAATATGAGCTGTGCCCGTAGTCGTAGCCAGAATGCCCCCAGGTAGTTGACGGAACGAAACCAAAGCCCTTCGGCAACAAAGTAAGTGATGATGTCTAGGCTGAGGAGGAGTGCGATCGCAACTAATCCCCAAAACCAATAAGCCCCCGCTGATTTTCGTCGTGTGGGCGTTTGGGTGGGCCGTTTTTGCACAGTCGCCATGGCAAATTTAAGGGGGCTCGAAGCGGGTATATCCTATACTAGACGACGTTGTTCAAACCCAAGGCGGTGACGGAGGGCGGCACCAGGGTGTTGCCTTGGCCCGGTCTGCTCACAGTAGGCCAAAAACAGTACCCATAAACCATCCATAGAGCATGATAAATAACCACCCTTCCCAGGTGGTGATCTTGTTGTCTTGCACAATAAAAAACATCAGTAGCGAGGCCGCTAAGAGCGTTGGCACACTGTGGAGCAAAATTTCATCTGATACCGGCAGCGGGGTGATTAAACCGGGAATCCCCATCACTACAAAAATATTGAAAATGTTAGAGCCGATGACGTTGCCCACGGCCAGTTCTGCCTTGCCCTTGAGGGACGCATTGATAGTTACCATCAGCTCCGGTAGCGATGTCCCCAGGGCCACGGCACTGATGGCAATAATATCTTTGCCAATGTTGAGGCGATCAGAAATTTGAATTAAAGAATCAATCGTATAGTTAGCCCCCAGGAAGATAAAAATTCCACTCAGGATCAGAATGAGAATTTCCCTAAGGGAGCGAGCCGTACTAAACGGTGGGCTAGTCGGAGACGGCGCCACGGGCTCTTCGTCGGTACTGGAGCCTGTTTCATCACTGCTTTGCAGGATATAAAACAGATAGACAATGTAGCCAATCACCAGAATCAGAGCTTCTCCCTGGGTAAACCGTTGCTCTGACGACGCCATTAGGGCAAATAAGAAGGCTGAGCCAACAAACAAGGGCAGATCGACACTGATCAGGTTGTACATCACCCGTAAGAGCTTGGTGCTCATAATCGCCGCCGTACCCACCACCAAACAAATGTTGGCAATGTTAGAGCCAATGACATTGCTAGCCACCACCTCCGGCGCGCCTTGAAAGATGCCCAACAATGAGGACAAGAGTTCTGGCAGCGACGTCCCCATGGACACAATGGTCACTCCGACGATAAACGGCGGTAGCCCAATGGCCAGCCCGATTTTCTCGGCAGCATCGGTAAAAAAGTCCGATGCTTTGACCAACGTGGCAAGACCGACAACAAAAATCAGCAGAAGTATCGGCAAAGAATCCATAGGAACCTGGAATTGGGTTAGAACGTAAATGTAACGTGCTTACACATCAAGAACTTTATTTTTTCTATCCATGCTCGCCGCTAGTCAGCGTCAGAAACTTGACGAATCTAATGACACTTTGTTCTATCGCGCTCCCCGTTTAGTTACCCATGTCGATGAACGATTTATTGAGCAGCTGACCGAGCTATACAAAGAACGGCTCACCCCCAACAGCTGCATTCTAGACATGATGAGTAGTTGGGTATCCCATCTGCCTACTGATATGACGTTTGAGCGTGTGGAAGGCCATGGCATGAATGCTGAAGAATTGGCCAAGAACCCTAGACTGGACAACTACTTTGTTCAAAACTTTAATGAAAATCAGACACTACCCTTTGAGGACCGTACCTTTGATGCTGTGCTCAACACCGTCTCGGTGCAGTATTTGCAACACCCCGAAGCCGTCTTTGCCGAAATCTATCGTGTTCTAAAGCCCGGTGGCATTGCCATTATTAGCTTTTCCAACCGGATGTTTTACCAAAAAGCGATCGCAGCCTGGCGGGACAGCAGCGATGCTAGCCACATTGCCCTGGTCAAACGCTATTTCGAATCGGTCAAAGGCTTTAGTCGACCCGAGGTGGTGGCTAATCAAGGACCGACCATGAATCCGCTGTTGCAGATGATGGGCTTTGCCAGCAGCGACCCGTTTTATGCGGTGATTGGAGAGCGCATGGAGGTGTTGGTGGGCTAACGCCATGGCCTATGGCAGGCTGGTCAGGTTGTCTTGCTGCCATAGGCTTTCCAAGCCAGATCGATCAGACCGTTAACAATGGCCACAGCGACCACGGTACTCCCCTTGCGACCGCCGATACAGATGCTGGGCATGAGGCTATCTTTTAACCGAGACTTGGTTACATCGGCTTCTAAAAAACCGGCGGGTGTGGCAATTACCAACGAGGGGCGAATGATATCCGTTTCAATTAGCTGTACCAACGTATCCAGGGCTGGTTGGGAATGGCCAATCACAAAGATGGCTTCCGGATAACGCTTGGCCAGGGTTTCTATGCCCCAGGCTGCCTTGGACTGATCCTTTTGCGGGCGGGTAATGGCATCCATGGCGCAGTAGACCGGGTTGGCAAAGGTCTCTTGCAACCGGGGGGTGATGCCGGCGTGGGCCATGGGGCCGTCGACAATTAATGTGGTGCGAGCAGCCAGGGCGGCAGCGCCAGACGGCAGGGCCTGGTCTGAAAACTGGATCAGATCTTTGTAATCGTAGTCTGCGGTGGCGTAGATAACCCGACGCACGATTTCATATTCTGCTGGCGCAAACCTATGTTGACCAATTTCTTGATCAATGATGCGTAAACTCTGTGCATCGGTAACGTGCCATTCCATAAATGCTGCCTGCGGCTTCCGCTAGTCTCAATAGACTAGCATCGTCAGTAGTTTTTCAGGTATAGCAAACGTTTTGATGCATGAGGCCGTTTGCGCGGTCCATTGACGCTGTAGCTTTATGCTTTGAGGGGCTATGAATAGTCCTAGCCCATGGGGCCAACGCTATATTTAGCCCTGCGCCATACCTAATCTCAAACATTACATCGATATTTTTTTAGAGACTAATTCCTAGGACGCTCACCCTAGATTGACGCATTTTAATGAGTAAAAATGCTTAGTCTCAAATTCTGATGGCATAAGGCTTTAGGGCGCTTTGAGATCACCCAACTGACGGATTAAAGCCTGGGTCTAACCGGGTTGAGAGTCGTTGGATCAACCGTTCCGGGTGTTGCACACAGCAGGAAAGGTGCCCCCTTGGTCTGATATTCTGAAACTATCAAAGGCGCTCAAATAGTCTTAACGCCGCTACTGATTCTAGGAATGATTCTGGAGAGCTGGCTAGTTCGCAGTGCCTCCGGAAACCAGACTGATGATGAGCAGCGCCGTCTTGGTAATAGCAGGCAGTTTGGAGGAAATACGCAGTGGAAAGTACCCTCGGGTTAGAGATTATTGAAGTTGTTGAGCAGGCTGCGATCGCATCTGCTCGCTGGATGGGTAAAGGGGAAAAGGATATTGCTGACGAAGTGGCTGTAGAAGCCATGCGTGAGCGCATGAACCAAATTCACATGCGTGGCAAAATCGTCATTGGAGAAGGGGAGCGCGACGATGCCCCCATGCTTTACATCGGTGAAGAGGTGGGTGTTTGTACCCAGCCCAATGCCGCTGAAGTTTGCAACCCCGATGAGCTGATCGAAATCGACATCGCCGTTGACCCCTGTGAAGGTACTAACCTTTGCGCCTACGGCCAGCCCGGTTCCATGGCTGTTCTAGCCATTTCCGAAAAGGGTGGTTTGTTTGCTGCCCCTGACTTCTACATGAAGAAGCTGGCTGCTCCCCCGGCTGCAAAAGGCAAAGTAGACATCAGCAAGTCTGCCACTGAGAACCTAAAGATTTTGGGTGAGTGCCTCGATCGTGCCATCGATGAGTTAGTCGTCGTTGTCATGAAGCGTGAGCGTCATAATGACCTGATTAAGGAAATCCGTGATGCCGGTGCCCGCGTCCGTCTAATTAGCGATGGTGACGTATCCGCCGCCATTTCCTGCGGTTTCTCCGGTACTAACACCCACGCTCTGATGGGTATTGGTGCCGCTCCTGAGGGTTTGATTTCCGCGGCCGCTATGCGCTGCTTGGGTGGTCACTTCCAGGGTCAGCTTAATTACGATCCTGCCATTGTAAAGACTGGTCTGATTGGTGAGAGCAAGGAAGCTAACCTAGAGCGTCTGAGCTCCATGGGTATCTCTGACCCCGACAAGATCTACACCGCTGAAGAGCTAGCCTGTGGCGAAACTGTTCTATTTGCTGGCTGTGGTATTACCCCCGGTCTATTGATGAACGGCGTTCGCTTCTTCAAGGGCGGCGCTCGTACTCAATCTTTGGTTATCTCCAACCAGTCCAAGACTGCTCGCTTTGTAGATACCATTCACATGAAAGGTAACCCCAGCTACGTTGCTCTAAAGTAGTCGCCTAAGGTCTCCTCCTCGGAGGGGATTGTACAAAACAATTTTTCTTAAAAAGCACCCTAGCTATTGACAAATGGCTAGGGTGCTTTTGCCGTTATGTATCATTTGGTAACGGTTGACACTATTTGATGGACTTTTGTTGAGAAACCTTGAGTTGGGGGGTGGTTTTTCCATACCGTCATAGAAGAATAAAGGCTGGTGCTGCATTACTGCGGTACTGGCTTGATGAGCTTTGAAAATAGCTAACTTTACTGCGATTGCCCCAGCCGGGGATATCGGGCATTTAATAAAGGATCTTTTTGGGAGGAAGAATGAATATTGCCGTTATTGGCCTTAGCCATAAGACTGCACCAGTCGAGGTTCGGGAAAAACTCAGCATTCCCACGCCTAAGGTTGAGGATGCGATCGCAAGACTCACCAGCTACCCCCACGTTCGAGAAGTTTCCATCCTTAGCACCTGCAACCGTCTAGAGCTGCACCTGGTCCTCGTCAATACCGAAAACGGCATTCGTGAAGTTATCCAGTTTTTGGCCGAATACGGTGATGTATCAGTCGATGAACTCCGGCCTCACCTGTTTATCCTGGTACAGCAAGACGCCATCATGCACCTGCTGCGGGTGTCCTCTGGTCTAGACAGCCTCGTCCTAGGTGAAGGTCAGATTTTAGCCCAGGTCAAGCACGCCCTGGCCGAGAGCCAAAAGCACAAGGGTGTGGGGCGCATTCTCAGCCGTCTGTTCAAAGCCGCCATTAACACCGGTAAGCGCGTTCGCACCGCAGCCAGCATCGGTACCGGCGCGGTTTCTGGTAGTGCTGCTGCCGCTGAGCTAGCCCAAATGAAGGTGCCCGACTTCACCGACTGCCACATCACCATCATTGGTGCAGGTAAAATGGGTCGTCTGCTGGTAAAACACTTGGTATCCAAGCGGGCCGTCAATATTACTCTGCTGAACCGCAGCCTCAAGCGGGCTGATGACCTGGCCGCCGAGTATAGCCATGTAAATATCAAAACCGGCACCATGGACAGCATGTCAGCCGCTGTTACCAGAGCCGATATTGTCTTTACCTGCACCTCTTCCGAGGAGCCTGTGCTGCACAGTGATAACGTCAAGCCTTGCTTAGCCGGTCGTCCCCTCAGCTTGTTCGACATTTCTGTCCCCCGCAACGTACACAAAAACGTTGAGGAGCTGGAAGGGGTAAAAGCCTACACTGTAGACGACCTCAAAGAAGTGGTCGCAAAAAACCAAGAAAGCCGTCGTCAGATGGCCCAAGAAGCCGAAGGCATCCTAGAGCAAGAGCTAAACCAGTTTCTCAAATGGTGGAACTCCCTCGATACCGTATCCACCATCAGCAGTCTGCGTACTAAAGTAGAAGCCATTCGTGAGCAGGAGCTAGAAAAAGCCCTATCGCGTCTGGGGGCTGACTTTTCCGACAAGCATCGCAATGTGGTCGAGGCCCTGTCGCGCGGCATCGTTAATAAGATTCTGCATGATCCCATGACCCAGCTGCGCGCCCAAGAAGACGCCGTATCGCGTAAGCAAGCCATGGAAACCTTGCAGGTGCTCTTTAACCTCGAAGAGAAAAAGGCTGCCGCTAAGCGCTAGAAAACTAAAATACGCATTAATACGGGCATTACATCACAATGTAGGGGCGTTCCATAGAACGCCCCTACATTGTTTTTACCAATTTCTATGGTGCTTACATCGCTACGTCGCCTCATTCCTCTATTCGTTACCATTGTTTGTCTGGGGTGTACCCAGGTCAATCCTGCCACCACCGATAGTCTCTATAGCTACAAACAACCCAGCAGCGATGGCATTGGCAAGGTCTATATGGGCCGAGAAATTTCCCAGGTGATGGGTCATCGAGGAGCCTCCTGGTTAGAGCGCCCGGGTCGTAAAGCAGATGAGCAACCTGACGTCGCTGTAGACGCACTGGAGTTAAAGCCCACGGATACGGTGGCCGATATCGGTGCGGGCACCGGCTACATGAGTTTTCGCATGGCGCAAAAGGTCCCTGACGGACAGGTGCTAGCGGTAGATTTGCAGCCGGAAATGATTCAGATGTTAGAAGCAGTCCGGGATGAGCAGGGCATTACTAACGTGCAAACCATTCAAGCGGAGGAGGATAATCCCCATCTCCCATCAGAGCAAGTGGACCTGGCCCTAATGGTGGACGCTTACCATGAGTTTGCGTTTCCTCGGGAGGTGATGACCGGTGTTGTGGATGGACTGAAGCCAGGTGGTCGTCTAGTGCTAGCGGAATATCGAGCAGAGAATCCGATGGTGATGATTAAACGGCTTCATAAGATGAGTGAGAAACAGGTAAAAAAAGAGATGGCTGCGGTAGGGCTAACCTGGTTAAAGACAGATGATCGGTTACCTCAACAGCACTTACTGTTTTTTGAGAAAGCGGCATAGAGATGTTGACTGAGTAGAGTCAACGCCAGAAATATATGACTGAGAACTGAGCGAGTTCGTATGCCTCTATGGGCACAGGTCATCCACGCGAAACATCTTCTTTTCGAGACGTTGATTATCAAACAGAACAGATACTAGGAGTATCAGATACAGCACAGCCTTTAGGCTTTTCGAACATTACAGTTGAGCTAAAAAATGTTGTTGACTCTGGCTAGTTCAATCAAGGCGATAGCTGTTCAAGATGGAATATCCTTGGCTGTGATTCTCTAACTTTCATCAGCGGCAACAATATCATTATCACCAAAACTGGCTACGTACTGACCATATCCCTCTGTTTCTAAATCAGCCAGTGGAATAAAGCGTAGTGATGCTGAATTGATGCAGTAGCGCAGCCCGGTTGGTGCTGGCCCATCCCTAAAGACATGCCCCAGATGAGAATCGGCCTGACGACTACGCACCTCAGTCCGCACCATAAAGAACGAGCGGTCTACCACCTCAACAACATTGGCAGGTTCAATGGGTTGAAAAAACGAGGGCCAGCCTGTTCCCGAGGCAAACTTATCTAGGGAAGAAAACAGCGGTTCTCCCGAGACTACGTCAACATAAATACCTGGCTTTTTATTGTTCCAGTAGGAATTTCTAAAGGGCGGTTCGGTATCATTTTCCTGGGTCACAGCGTACTGTTGCTCTGTCAGTATGGCTCTCAAAGCTTCCACATCAGGCTTCTGAAAATCACCAGCCTCGGCCACAACAGGTTCTACCGTTAAAGCAACTGCCTTAGCAGAGATGGGGCCAAAGAGAGTGAATACTACCAGCAGTACACAGCTCAGAATAATCCCGTAAAGTCGTTTCATTAGCCCCTTAATCACAGCGTTAATAGCAAAAGGTTTATAGTCTTTAACACCGACGACACATCATAATGGGATGCTCAAAATTGAAGAACATGGTGCCGTCAGGCCAGAGTCCTACATCTAGGATAACAATCAACGCAAGTCCTGACAGTCGTCGTCGTTTCTCAAACAAACTGAAATTAGTGTGATGGCGTGCTTTATCTTATTAGTGCCTGCGCCCAGCTGCGTACTGACCGAATCACTTGATTTTCAGTTTGAGATTGTCGCTGTGTTAGAAAATCATTGAGCCGCACTGCTGTCACAGCTGTACACCCCCTTTCTTAAGTTTGCCCTACACCATCGCCTTTTCAATTCCTTCTGTAGTAGCGTTATTGACTGAAGTTCTAAATGCCCCATAGCAATGACAACCAACTGGCCCAGTTTGCTACAGCAGCTCATTGATAAGCAGTCCCTCTCGGTCGATCAAGCTGAATCGCTGATGCAGGGCTGGTTGACCGAATCCATCGATCCCATTATGACCGGGGCCATCCTGGCCGCACTTCAGGCAAAGGGCTTCTCGGCAGATGAGCTGGCGGGTATGGCCCGAGTGCTACAGGGGCAATCCCTTGGCGGTATGCAGCCTGATGATTCGCTACCCACGCCTCGCATTGATACCTGTGGCACGGGTGGCGATGGCGCGTCTACATTTAATATTTCTACCGCTGTGACCTTTGTGGCGGCGGCGGCGGGCCTACCGGTGGTGAAGCATGGTAATCGGTCGGCATCGAGCAAAGTGGGCTCTGCCGATGTCCTGGAAGGATTGGGGGTGGACCTGAGCGCATCTCCTGAGAAGTCAAAAGCGGCTGTGAAGGAAGTTGGGGTTACCTTTCTGTTTGCCCGTGGTTGGCATCCGGCGATGAAAGCAGTGGCTCCCATTCGCGGCACGTTGAAAATTCGTACGGTGTTTAATCTGTTAGGACCATTGGTGAACCCGTTACGGCCTACCGGTCAGGTGATTGGTGTGTTTGATCCATCGGTGATTGCCACCATGGCGGAAGCGTTGAACCAGCTTGGCATGGGGCAAGCGATGGTGCTGCACGGTCGTGAAGGTTTGGATGAAGCTGGTTTAGGGGATGCGACGGATGTGGCGGTGTTAGCCAATGGCCAGGTGTCAGCCCAGGTGCTCGACCCGCAACGGTTGGGGCTTGCTAAGGCGGATATATCGGCTCTACGAGGCGGTGAGCTAGAGGAAAATATGACTATTCTGCGAAATGTGTTGCAGGGTAAAGGTACCCAGGCTCAGCAGGAGGCTGTGGCGCTGAATGCGGCGTTGGCTCTCCAGGTCGGCGGTGTGGCGACAGGTGATTCTTTTGAGGCGGCCTGTGCCCAGGGGGTGACAAAGGCAAAGGAGATTATTGCTAGTGGTGCTGCCTGGGATAAGTTAGAGCAGCTAGTCGCTTTCTTAAAAAGTTGAACCGTTATGCATGGTTAGAGGAGGATAGGTATAGCTCATCCTCCTCTATTAAAGTGTTCTCTTGGGTTGGAATCCATTGAGCTAAGAGGGCGGCAACAGCCATGGAGAAACCGCCTAGGATAACGATGCTGATGCGATCGCAACCCACACATTCCATCACCCAGCCCAACCCCAATGCGGCAACAATCTCTGGCAGCACAATAAAACAGTTGAAAATCCCCATGTAGAGACAGTTTTGCTCTGCCGGAATCGACTTGGCCAACAGCGCGTAGGGGAGCGAATGCATGCTGGCAATGGCAATACCCACCCCCACCATGGGGAGTAACAAGAAACCTGGCTGATGAATCCAATGGATCGAGATCAGACCCATCGCACCACACAACAAACTGAGACTGTGGGTGTGGCGCTCTCCCAACCGGGCAACAACAGAATAAATGCCAACGGCGGCGACACAACAGACCAAGTTGTCTACGGCTAGGCACAGCCCTGACCACTCAACACTTTTGGCGTAGAGTGGTGTACCGGGTACGGCCCCAAAAATATGGTGGGCAATGGCCGGGGGTAAATAGAGAAACATGCAAAATATCCCTAGCCAGCTAAAGCTTTGTACCCAGGCCAGCTGTCGCATGGTGGGGGGCATGGTTGCGATCGCACCCCAAATCTGCTTCACCATACCGTCTTCAGAAACCGGCAATGGCTTTATGTTCGTAGACTCCGGCGTGGTCACCACGGTCCAAATAACCGTACCCAAAAATACTGCCGCCCCCAAATAAAACGACAGCTTAATCGACAGCGGCACCCTGCCCAACGAAACAAGATTGGCCGTATCCATCTCAGCTAACGCCGACCCGGTGGTCCCCAGGTGAGCAATCAGCCAGGGCATGGCCGATGCCAGTACAGCGCCCAGACCGCACAGCAGACTCTGTACAATAAACCCCCGAGTTTGCTGCTGGACTGGCACCAGGTCCGCCACAAACGACCGAAACGGCGTCATGCTCACATTGGCCGCTGCATCTAAGAGCCATAGCAGTCCTGCCGCTACCCATAGGCTAGGGGCATTGGGTAGCAGTATTAGCGCCACCGTGCTAAGCAACGCCCCAACCAAGAAGAAGGGTCGTCGTCGTCCCAGGGGAGAGCAGGTGCGATCGCTCCAATAGCCAATCACTGGCTGTATCAGTAGACCACTCATGGGGGCCGCCAGCCACAGGAGCGGTAGCTGGTGTGGATTAGCCCCGAGGGATTCAAAAATAGCGCTGCCATTGGCCATCTGTAAGCCCCAGCCAAACTGGATACCGAGGAAGCCAAAGCTCATATTCCATAGTGCCCCCATGCTGGCCTGCTTCTGTAATGGGGGAGTGGGTGCGGACGACTGGGAGGGGGAGGCAGCAACCTGAGTGACGTCTACCATGGCATTGCCATTAGGGTCACAGGTGCAAAATTATTGGCAGGCTTACGCATAGATGGAAAATTCTACGGCCCATCAACAGGCCATAGCCACATGAACGGAATGATTGTTGTTATCGCTAACGTCAACTAAACAAAAGAAAAAATGTTTTATTTTGTTTTGCAGGTAACGGCTACTGCTGTCAGTACTCCATAGCTCAACTAATACCGCAGATCAGCAACACCTATTCTAATTAAAGCCTTATAAATTATTTTATTGCAGCTATATATCTCTATGTAACGACCTTTGAACCAGCCGTGTTTTCCTCAGACCACCTTCTTACAATAAATAAGCAGTCCCTAACAAGTTGCTCCTATGGTTAGCAAAACAGTCTTAACGACAACGGCGACTAAAACCGTTGGTGAGATGATGACCGCACCCCCCCTGACGGCAACGCCAGATATGCCCCTCAAGGATGCTGTGCAACTGCTAGCCACCCATCGCATTAGTGGGTTGCCTGTGATTGATGATAATGGAGCAGCGGTGGGTGAAATTTCTGAAACCGATCTGATGTGGCAGGTCAGTGGAGCGTCGCTACCGGCCTATGTCATGCTGCTCGATAGCGTTGTTTACTTAACCAACCCCGCCCGCTACAGCCAAGAACTACACAAGGCCCTGGGGCAAACCGTCGCTGATGTTATGTCCCGTAAAGTAACCTTTGTTCAAGCTGCCGATGATTTGCAGCGGGCTGCCCAGCTCATGCACGATAAGCAAATTCGTCGATTGGTGGTGGTGGATGATGAGAAACGCGTGATTGGGATTCTAACCCGTGGGGATATTGTGCGTGAACTCGCCCAGCAGTACGCCTAAACCACCGCCAACCTTTTTTGGATACCAAAGCAAACATTAATTCATGGTCATCTCACCCGAGCAGATTAAGCAGCAGCTAGCATCAGAAGACCTGGGACAACGCTTGCGGGCCGTAAATCTATTGCGGGAGATTGATCCAGCCGTTGCCTTTGAGCTCATTCAAACCGTGATTAGCGACAGCAGTGCCCGCGTGCGCTACGCTGCGATTAGTCAGTTTTCCACCCTAGGGACCCAAGATAAAGAGACCGCGCTGACCCTCTTGAGAGGGGCGCTCTACCACGATCCAGAAGCCGACGTGCAGGCGGCAGCGGCTGACTCTATTGGTGCGTTACGGTTGGTGGAAGCCTATGATGATTTGGCCACCGCCTATCAAAACACCTCAGAGTGGATTGTCCAGATGAGCATTGTTGCTTGTTTAGGAGAACTCGGGGTTGATCGCGGGTTTGATCTATTACAGCAGGCACTGCAGTCTGAGAATAATTTGGTGGCGTTAACGGCCATCGGTGCCATGGGAGAGCTGAAAGATCCTCGAGGTATTCCTCTGCTTTTGGCCTTTGAAAAGAATGACGATTGGCAAGTGCGCCATCGCCTGGCCCAGGCCTTGAGCAACTATCTGCTAACGCCCCAGGCCGATGCTGTGCTGCCGACGCTTACCGCGTTAACCCAAGATGAATCAGAAATAGTCGCCGACGCGGCTCGCTCCCATTTGCCATGATGAGTCTGCCATAGCCACGTTCGCAGCATGGATATTTCTGAAAGTTCTGAACCTATAGTGTTGCGCAGTTCACAACGGTGATGCTCGCTAAACGGTTTAGATAGCCACAGCTATGGGCGATACAACCTGCTGTTGGTGCAGCGTCTTCTTCGGAGATATGCATTCAGCCATTTGTCATACAACCGCTAACCTGACTGGCAATCGACGGATATATTTAGTCGATTTTCATAGATAAACTCAATGGCAGAATGGTCGTAATTAAGAACATATCAAGCTTATTTTTACTGATGATTTGATGTTACGAATAACGGACTTAGTTGAAATTACTGAGTCTTGAATGATGCACCCATGTTATTAATTAGTTATTGCAAAAAAATACGACTCTACGTCCGCTTAATCGTTCACTGAGTCTGAGCTTTTACGTTAGTAAGGGGTAAAGATAATAAAGTCTTTGCGTTTATAAAAGCATTCTCCGTATAGCTAACTCTTTTGTCTTTGTTCGTACATTAGATATCTGATTGGCAATTGTTTCTTAAAACATTACAAGTAATAAAACTGATGTCTACCAGTGCTTCATACTGATTGCCTCGTGATGTTCTAGAGGATGAACTTAAAGTGATAACAGAATCAAACCTGTCTTTTTTTAGTCTGAAAAAATTACAAGTTCGATGATTTATTGCATAGTTTTTCCTGTTTTTTAGTTTGGTTTATTGCAGATCTGATATATTAGAAAAGGATAAACAAGGTTATTAGTTTTCTGTAGTATTTAGCACATTTAAATAATTAGAAAAAGTTTACAAGAATCCACTTTAGACGTTTAGATAGTCTGTCCAAATTGATTTCAAGACGACAGTACATGTTGATTGATGGGCCTGCCATTGATGGGTGTAGGTTCGGTGTTGAGGATTGATTTCATGGTAAGTGTGATGACATCATCCACTGGGGTGAAGTGGGATAAACTTAGTTTTGCTTCGACCCTATATCTGTATCCAATTATTGATACGCTGCTCGAACGTGCTCCGACACAGATGCGCGATGAGCTCCGTCTAGGTCTGCAGGAAGCTTTGGTGAATGCGGCCAAGCATGGCAATAGTTTAGATCCCAGTAAGCATGTGTCCGTTCAGTACGCCAGGGTTGATGGTAGCTACTGGTGGATTATTACCGATCAGGGCAGCGGCTTTGAGATGTCTGATGACTGTCATGACTGTCCCGATGGCGATGGCAGTGAGACCATGGGTGATTGTGGTCGTGGCTTGTTTATCTTGCATCAAATTTTTGATCAGGTGCGCTGGTCCTCTAAGGGGAATGAGGTTCAACTGTGTAAGCGTCTCAGCCGTTGGCCCAATTGGCTCAGGTGGTGGTCAGGTCCATGGACTGCGAAAGATACCATGGCGATGGGCTGACGGTCGCTGAAGCTTTTATAATTGATGTGCTCATTAAATTGTTAAGGCATGGCCTTTTTGATGGCTGTTAGTTTGCCGCTTATTGGGTAGGGCATGGGATCTATGGCCTACGAACCGCTACATCACAAGTATCGTCCCCAAACCTTTGCCCAACTGGTGGGTCAGGGTGCGATCGCAACCACCCTATCCAATGCCCTACGGCAAAATCGCATTGCTCCTGCCTATCTCTTCTGTGGGCCCAGGGGTACGGGCAAAACCTCTAGCGCTCGAATTTTAGCTAAGTCACTCAACTGCCTAAATAGCGAAGCCCCCACCCCTGAGCCCTGCGGTGAATGCCAGGTCTGTCGCGAAATTACCGTGGGTGCCTCCCTCGATATTGTCGAGATTGACGCCGCCAGCAATACCGGTGTAGATAACATCCGCGAGCTAATTGAGCGAGCTCAGTTTGCCCCAGTGCAGTGCCGTCATAAGCTCTATGTGCTCGACGAAGTACACATGCTGAGCACGGCAGCATTTAACGCCTTACTAAAAACCCTGGAAGAGCCGCCGCCTCAGATGGTATTTGTGCTCGCAACCACCGATCCCCAGCGAGTGTTGCCCACCATTATTTCTCGCTGTCAGCGGTTTGATTTTCGCCGCATTCCCCTGGATGCGATGGTGCAGCATTTAGAGTACATCGCCCAGCAAGAATCCATTGCCATTACTCCCGATGCCCTACAGCTGGTGGCTCAGCTCTCCCAAGGGGGACTGCGGGATGCTGAAAGTTTGCTCGATCAGCTAGGGCTGCTGGATGGGGAAATTACGATTGAATCGGTTTGGGATTTGGTTGGGGCCGTGTCCGAGCGGGACCTTTTGGCTCTGGTTCAAGCTGTTGGTGCCGACGATGGTACCCAGGTGCTGATTTTGGCTCGCCAACTCATGGACCGAGGGCGAGAACCGCTGATGGTGCTTCAGAGTTTGGTGGCGTTTTACCGTGACTTATTAATCGCTAAGACAGCGGCTGACCGCCGCGACCTAGTGGCCATTACTCCGCCCATTTGGGCAGAGATGCTCCCGTTTGCCCAGGAAATGCCGCTGTCATTACTGCTGGCTAGTCAGCAGCATTTACGATCAGCTGAGGTGCAGGTAAAACATACGACCCAGCCCAGACTGTGGTTAGAGATTACCCTCATGGGGCTATTGCCATCGGCCCAGGGGCAGACTGTTCCCGTTGTCTCAGCTGTGCGCTCTGCGCCTGTCCCGGCTGTTGCTCCGGTTAAACAGCCCGTTCCTCCTCCC
>CALBPH010000154.1 GCA_937899365.1 uncultured Leptolyngbya sp. | reverse complement strand
ATAATCACTCAGATGACCATGGCGATTGTCGTCGGTGCAGTGGCGACGACGATGACGACGATGACGACGATGACGACGATGACGACGATTAAGGTTGGAGCACTAACATCACAGTAGTAGTACGTCGCACTACTACTAGTTAATGAGTAATGATGAGTATCCTCTGGGTGAAGTCGTTGACAACGCCTGGGGGATGCTTTGGTATGTAGGCCACTACCGGTGTGTATCCCGTTGCCCTTTGTATATTTAGAGAAGGAAGCAGAAGGAGTCTTGGCTGCGCTTGTGAGTTCTGCCTGACTGCTCATGTTTACACTGATCTACCCAATTCGAAAAACTCCCCTTCGCGTTTTACCCTAGTAAGGTTGATCAGCCCAAGAACGCAAAAACCCCATGACACGCTTAGCGCTGCTTAGTGCATCTGACAAAACAGGAATTGTCGATCTGGCCAAGGCTCTGACCACAGAGTTTGACTTCGATATTATCAGCAGCGGTGGCACTGCTCGCACCCTTACCGAAGCTGGAATCCCCGTCACTAAAGTATCTGACTATACGGGCTTTCCCGAAATTTTAGGGGGGCGTGTCAAAACCCTACAGCCTCGTATTCATGGTGGCATCCTTGCTCGTACCGATAATCCCAGTGATCAAAAGGACCTGGCCGATAACGACATTCGTCCTATCGATTTAGTCGTTGTCAATCTCTACCCGTTTGAACAAACCATCGCTAAGCCTGACACCACCCTATCGGAAGCCATTGAGAAGATTGATATCGGTGGCCCCACAATGCTGCGCTCGGCGGCCAAAAACCATACCTATCTGACTGTACTGTGCGACCCAGCGCAGTATGAAGGTTATCTGAGCGAACTGCGGGCAAATAACGGTCAGCCCTCGTCAGAATTTCGTGCTGATTGCGCCCGCCAGGTTTTTTGGCATACGGCTACCTATGACCAAGCAATTGCCACTTACCTGACTGAGCAAGCAGGCGGTGCCACCAGTGAGCGCTTTGCCCTTAGCGGCAGCCAAAAACAACCCCTGCGCTATGGCGAAAACCCTCACCAGCCAGCGGTGTGGTACCAAACCGGCAGCCAGCCCAGTGGTTGGGCCGCCGCCGAAAAGCTCCAGGGCAAAGACCTGAGCTATAACAACCTGGTGGATCTTGAAGCCGCCCGCCGCATTATTGCTGAATTTCCCGCCGCCAATGGCCCCGCTGCCGCTGTGCTTAAGCACACTAACCCCTGCGGCGTCGCTATCGGTGAGTCCATGGCATCCACCTATAAACGGGCTTTTGAAGCCGATAACGTATCCGCCTTTGGCGGCATTGTCGCCCTCAATCAGGAAATTGACGTTGACACCGCTGAGGCCCTAACCCAAACATTCCTAGAGTGCGTTGTCGCCCCCAGCTGTGCCCCAGCGGCCCAGGCAATATTGGCACAAAAGAAAAATCTGCGAGTACTGGTGCTGCCAGACCTGTTGAGCGGTCCTAGCCAAACGGTCAGAGCCATTGCCGGTGGCTTCTTGACCCAGACAGCGGATGACTTTCAAGAAGATATAGCCCAGTGGCAGATTGTGACCGAACGTCAGCCTAGCGAAGCTGAGCTAACTGAAATGCTCTTTGCCTGGCGCGTGGCCAAACATGTGAAGTCTAATGCCATTGTGGTGACTAACGAAAGCACCACCGTGGGAATTGGGGCAGGCCAAATGAATCGGGTGGGCGCTGCCAAAATTGCGTTGGAGCAGGCGGCAGAAAAATCCCAAGGGGCCACCTTGGCCAGCGATGGCTTCTTTCCTTTTGATGATTCGGTTAAAACCGCTGCTGCTGCTGGCATTAAAGCAATTGTGCAACCAGGCGGTAGCATCCGCGATCAGGATTCGATCAAAGCGGCAAATGAACTCGGGGTGATTATGGCCTTGACCGGGACACGGCACTTTTTACATTAGGGCTTGAAACGCTGGGTTTGATTTTGCTCCCCCAGCTTTCGGCGCAGCTTAGCCCACCCAAGTCTATTTTCACTGTGCGAAACAACCTGCTAAATGCATTTAGCAGGTTGCCCTAGTTCAGAAGTAAGGGGTGAGCGACGTCGAAGCTCGAGCTACCTAATTCCCCTTCAACCATTTCTGTCCCTTTAGGCGTCGCAATACATATAGAACCATTAGATCTAGCGTAATGCGGCGCTCATCCCCCATGAACTGCTCAATGGTGCTGGGTGTCGCTCCATTGGTGGAAAAGGAATAAATTTTTGGACCTTTAATGCTGTCTTCTAGAAAGACAATATTGAACTGACGCTCGCCGTTTGCCCAACGACCAATCACTTGGGGATAGCTGTCTTTGTCTATACCAACGATGTTGATGGGCTGGGTTTCAAAGGAAATTTGCAAATCGTCCAGCCCTTCTTCTTTCTCTAAAACTGTTTTCACAGCGGGCAAAAAGTGCTGCTCGATAAATTCAGCAAACGGTTTGTCTTCTAACTTGGGCGGTTTAGCTTTTTTAGCTTTTGCCGGTGCCTTAGCAGGTGCTTTATCATCGGGCTTTGCCGCAGGGGCCTTAGGAGTCGACTCGTCTGCCATGCTTTTGTCTGTTTGTTTGAGCTTGGAGGGTAGACCACATTCCAAACCAGGTCTTTCCCATATTAGTAAACCTTGTCCATATCCAGAACTGTAGTTTTTCTGTCGGGGAAGTTCCAGGTTTAACCTGACAGATGAAATAAGCGGGAACGCTCCCATGGAAGAGCAATTCCAACGGAAGCGTTCAGGGCTTAATCAGTTTTAGCTGGTGACGAACCGGCCTAGGTCATGACGCCGGCAATGGCCTGGCGGACAGTCGCTGCATCAGCCTTGGATTCGCTCATGGGCTCCAAACCAATAGCTTCTAAATCAGAGTCCACCATCAGTTTGACTAATCCTTCAAAATCGATGGAAGGCTTCCAACCCAGCTTGGCCTGGGTATTGGTTGGATCACCAATGAGGATATCGACCTCAGCAGGGCGCAGATAGCGTGGGTCAAACTTAACGTAGTCATTCCAATCAAGGTTGACGTAGTTGAAGGCAATATCTAGAAACTCTTTGATGGTGTGGGTTTCACCGGTTGCGACAACATAGTCACCGGGTTCATCCTGTTGCAGCATTAGCCACATGGCGCGGACATAGTCTTTGGCATAACCCCAGTCCCGCTTAGAGTCAAGATTGCCGAGGTAAAGGTCTTTCTGACGTCCTGCCACAATGCGGGCAACCGCGCGGGTAATTTTACGGGTCACAAAGGTTTCACCGCGGCGAGGTGACTCGTGGTTAAACAGGATGCCGTTGCAGGCAAACATGTTATAAGACTCACGATAGTTAACGGTTTGCCAGTGGGCGTAAACCTTAGCGCAGGCGTAGGGGCTGCGGGGATAGAACGGGGTGGTTTCTTTCTGGGGGATGTCCTGCACCTTGCCGTACATCTCAGAGGAGCCTGCCTGATAGAAACGGACTTCGCAGTCGGTGCGTTGCTGATAATCACGAATGGCTTCCATTAAGCGTAGGGCTCCCATGGCAACCGTATCGACGGTATATTCTGGAGAGTCGAAGCTTACTCGCACATGGGACTGGGCGCCAAGGTTATACACTTCATTGGGCTGAACCTCTTCTAGGATACGACGCAGCATAGTGCCATCGTTGAGGTCGCCATAGTGTAGAAATAAACGAGCATCCTCACTGTGAGGATCGACGTACATATGATCGATACGATCAGTATTAAATGTTGAGGTCCGACGAATAATGCCGTGGACTTCGTAGCCTTTTTCTAATAAAAGTTCTGCCAGGTAAGACCCGTCTTGGCCCGTAATCCCTGTAATTAATGCACGCTTAGTTTGCGTCATATTGTCAGCTTCCTTTTCCTTATCTATAAAAAAAGAGCCAGCGATATAGCTCTAATTAACCCAACATGTATCTTCCAAGCTAATGATTCAGCCTACTTGATAGGGCTGTAGTAGCTGGTTTATAGCCGTAGAATTGAAGCAACCTTTCAGACTATGAAAGCTCGCTTTAAGGGATTTGAGTAGGCTTAGTATGACAGTTAGGTAAGTTTATCTACGGCTATCTACTTAACCAATCAGTGAGTTTAGGACTCCTGGATGCAACTACTATGCTTCCCACTTTGCATCACCATTGCAAAACGCTATTACGTAAGGAAGTTTGTTTTGGGTACCTATCACCTGTGTCAAGATTTTTTGTATGGGGGATGGCTAACCTGAGACAGCTATCAGGCTCTGCGATCGCGTTCAATATCGTAAATAGCTTTTTCCCAGCACCACTGTTCAGACCGGTCAGGGTTTTGCGATCGCACCCGCTCCACCAATCGGCTCGCCACCGATTGATTACCATTCACCACCCGCATCAGTCGCTGCCGGGTGGCCCGTGGCACCCCAGATGGCCCCGTCGGTAGCGACGGGACCGCAAATCGAATCGGCAAACGATACCCCGTCAGCCAGCAAAAGACCGCCACCACCAACACCACAGCAAAAATGACTGAAAAGATGGATGACATGGTCTATTTTCCCCCGCGTTATATCTAAACACCATGGACCTAGCCGTTACCGACAGCCAATCAATTTTAGAATTTTGGTTTGGCTCACCCGCAGGCAACTATCGCAAACAATGGTTCCGCAAAGATCCCACATTAGATGCCCAGATCACGACCCGTTTTATGGATGTTTACTGGGCCATGGTCGCCTCGCCTCCAGATAGATGGCTGAGCACCGCCAAGGAAAGACTAGCGCGGATTGTTGTATTAGATCAGTTTGCCAGAAACATGTTTCGAGGTACGCCCCAGAGTTTTGCTGCCGACCCCCAAGCCCTGACCACAGCGGACCTAGCACTTGAGAAAGGGTACGACACACAGCTGCTGCCCGTGGAGCGATTGTTTCTCTACATGCCGTTTGAGCATAGCGAACACCTGACCCACCAAAATCGTTCCGTAGCCTATTTTGCGCCCTTGGTTCTAGCTGCACCAGACCTGAGCCATTGTCTCGACTATGCCCATCGCCATCGAGACGTGATCGCCAAATTTGGTCGCTTCCCCCATCGAAATGAGATTCTGGGACGTCAGAGCACCGAAGCGGAGTTGGCGTTTCTCAAACAGCCAGGGTCTCGATTTTAGAAACGTTCCCTAGGTAGAGACGTTCCATGGAACGTCTCTACCCACGTCCTATAGGATTAACACCCCTTAGGTGTTTTTCTCGTATTCAATTTCAACCGTCATGTGCACATTACCCCTGGGTTGAAAATCACCTTTGATTTTGAACGTCAGCGGATCGGCCACGGCCAAAAAATCATCCATAATCTGGTTGACCGATTCCTCATGGGAAATGTAGCGATCGCGATAGCCATTGATATAAAGCTTGATAGCTTTTAGCTCTACAACCTTTTCGTTCGGGGTGTACGTAATGTAAATAGTGGCAAAGTCAGGATAGCCAGAGAACGGACACTTACAGGTAAACTCTGGCAGAGTGATGTTGACGTCATACTGTCGACCAGGACGAGGGTTGGGAAACGTAATCAGCGCATTTTCCTCGATTGCCCGCTCGCCATACTTAACAGCATCGACCGGTGGGTTGGGGGGAAGGGACGTATCAGCCATGGTGGGAAGCTCTAAAAAAATTAAGTTGATGGAACTAAGTTGATGATTTTGGAATAAACAGGGTACAACTAAGCTGGCTATTGGCCAAATCCTTCTAGGATGCCAATCTGTTGCATCTGCCAGGTTAGTTAGGACAATGAATGTTTTCTGAGAGTCTGTAATATACGACAGCTAACCTGACGCGCCCAACCGTTCTAATGCATCAGGTCTCACACATCAGGCCGTGCACATCAGGACAGGTGCCCTAACAAAAAGCAGGCGTGCTTCACTGCAATTGCTCGTATCGAGCAAACGGCTTGATCAACCAGCCCTGATTTAGCTATTCAAAAGAACTTAGGGCAAGTACTTGACGAATGACGTTGACGTTGCTCTAATTTGAACGTCCCGAACGGGCAGTTTCTCGCCTGTTTCCAGACTAGCTGCTGGCCGCCTTTGGAAAACCAGCCTAGGGCAGCTGATTTGTGTTTCTATTGGAGATTTTTTGGAACTGCTTATGAATCCTTCCCACAATTCTGACTCTGGTAGAAGTCCAGTGAGATCAGATGCTAGCTATTCACCCTCGGTGCCCGTATCGGTCTATCGCGAACTGGCTGCCGAACTACAGGCCACTAAGGCCATGGTGGATTCACTGAGCGCGCAAAACACCCATCTCAACAGTCAAAACCATCTGTTGCGTCAAAATATTCATCAGATGGTGCAGGTCGCCCTTCAGCTAGGTCAACATGCCGGTGTAGCCCACCCAGCCGAAGCTGAGATGACCTTCTCCTCCACCCAGCCCACCCACCAGCCCTTAGAGCTCCATCCCCATCCCCAGTCAGAGCGACAGGCCGTGCAGCCGATGGCTCCTCTTGAAAACGAGCCCCGAGTTCCCCGGCGACCCAAACCTAAGGCCGCCCTCTCCAAAGTATTTACAGAACACACCGGCGAAAATCGTCGCTACAGCCTGGAATCATCAGCCAGTGGCAGTTTGAGTACGCTGTGGTTAATTGTCTCCATCGCCATCATTATCTTGACGGCATTTGGCGCCGGCTTTTTGATCATGCGTCCGTTGATTGGCGATCGCTAGCCGATTACCGGTCAAATTCGCAGAGTTAACTGATAAAAACTACCACTAATATTTCTAGAATCTATGGTTCTAGAAAGTCATGGGTTGCTTTGATCAGGTTCTACTCTAAAATTAACTACGCAGCAGATGGGTCATATCGTATCGATTGTTACGGTGCGAAGTCTGCGTAACTCGCTAAACCTTGATATCGTGGCCCAAGCTCATTAGTTGGTCCGGTGTGTGGAGCTATAAATTCGCATGAAAAAAATCGAAGCCATTATTCGCCCATTTAAACTTGACGAAGTTAAAATCGCGCTGGTGAATGCAGGCGTGGTTGGTATGACGGTCTCTGAGGTGCGAGGGTTTGGCCGTCAGAAGGGTCAAACTGAACGGTACCGAGGCTCAGAGTACACCGTTGAATTTTTGCAAAAGCTTAAGGTTGAAATTGTGGTGGATGACGACCAGGTGGATGCCATTGTGGAGCAGGTGATTGCGGCCGCTCGTACAGGAGAAATCGGTGACGGTAAGATTTTTGTAACGCCGGTCCACGAGGTTGTGCGTATTCGTACGGGTGAGAAAAACTCTGAAGCAGTTTAGTGCCGTCTGAAACGTCGTTAATTAACAACTTTTTATCGGGCTATGGGCGATTTGGGGTCAACCTGGGGCTAGCGCGTATTCAGCGTCTGTTAGCTCGTTTGGGTAATCCCCAGAACCAGGTTCCGATTGTCCATATAGCTGGAACCAATGGCAAAGGCTCTGTCTGTGCCTATCTGGCGTCGGTGCTGTCAGCCGCTGGTTATCGGGTGGGTCGCTATACGTCACCTCATATGTTGGACTGGAATGAGCGCATTTGCATCGGTCAAACGCCCATTACGAACGAGGCGCTATGGGAGCATTTGACTACCGTAGCGGCGGCGATTGAAGCCGATCGTACTGAGGCAGAAGCCGAGGTAGAAACCCCCACCCAGTTTGAAGTGTTTACAGCGGCGGCCTGGTCTTACTTTGCGGCCCAGGCGGTGGATATTGCCGTCATTGAAGTGGGTCTGGGGGGACGCTTAGATGCTACCAATGTCTGTCCGGACCCGCTGGTGACAGCCGTTGTGTCCCTTAGCCGAGAGCACTGGCAGCGTCTGGGACCCACCCTGGCCGATATTGCTAGGGAGAAAGCTGGCATTCTCAAACCAGGACGCCCTGTAGTCATAGGCCCGCTTCCGAAGTCTGCGGATACGGTTGTACGTCAGCGGGCGACGCAGTTAGGGTGTCCGCTGTATGAGGTGGCTCCTGCCGCCATAGAATCTGGGCGGTGGCGCAGCGGTCTGGAGGGTGAATTTATTGATTATGAGTCTGGACTGCTGGGGGAACATCAGCGGGTGAATAGTGGGATTGCGATCGCAATCCTCCAGCTCCTCCAGCGCCAGGGTTGGACCCTACCCACCACCGCCATTCAACAGGGTATGGCCACCACCCAGTGGCCAGGGCGTCTGCAGTGGCTTACCTGGCAGGGACAGCGGCTCTTAATTGACGGGGCCCACAACCCCGCTGCGGCCCAAATGTTGAGACGCTATGTTGATCAGCTACCCCAGCCCGTTACCTGGCTGATGGGCATGCTCGCCACCAAGGATCATGCAGATGTCTTTCAAGCGCTGCTACGCTCAGGCGACACGCTACATCTGGTGCCTGTGTCTGGGCACCAATCAGCCGATACGTCTGAGCTGACTCAATTAGCCCAGGCCGTCTGTCCAGGTTTAACCTGCTACCGCCATGAAACCCTTGAACAGTCTCTCGCGGCCATCGGTGAGGCCGACACGACCACCAAGGTTCTCTGCGGCTCCCTATATCTAGTGGGAGAGTTCCTGGCTCAACATCACGTCGATACCACTGGGTGAACGGCACTGGGTAAACGGCACTGGGTAAACGGCCCTTTAGTTCTCTTACCCAATGTCCGCCCAACTCATCATCGGTTATCCCATTCATCCGCCGCATCGGCCACCGCCTGATCTACAGTTTTATCCCCGAGCATGGCAGCCTGTAGGTTGTCATAAACAATCTTTTGGAGCTTTTTCACATCCTCAAGCGCAGGAATCAGCACCTCCGCATCGTCTAACAGACTGGCGCTACCAGCACGGGCAACAACTCTCGGGCTAGCATCCTGAGCAGGCTCAGCCAGGCTACTCGTGGCCGCTGCCGCGGTCGATGGCAGTACATTGGCCGCCTGAGCAAAGGATAGCTGGTTGTCATTGTTGGTGACATATAGGGCAAATTTCACCGCAGCGTCTGGAGCGTCTGTGGAGCGGGGCACCACGAGATTCATCGCCGCCACATTTTTCTTGCCTGTTTCTCCTGTAATTTGCGGCGCAGTCCGAGTCGCCGCCGCAATATCTGGCGCGTTATTGGCAATGTTATCGAGAGATTCAGCCCCAGACGACAACAACGCTGTTTCCCCAGACTGGTATAGCTCGATAGCGCGACGGTGGCCCTGGGTCAGTACTTCACGGGGCAACAGATCTTGCTGATAGAGATCGGTCCAATATTGAAAAACAGCTTTGCCCTCAGGAGTATTAAAGGCGGCATTGCCCGCGTCATCCACCAGGGGCACCCCCATCTGGATAAAAGACTGCATAACATCAGCGGCATCTTCGGGCACAAAGCTGATGAAAAAGGCGTATTTACCCGTTTTCTCTTTGATCTGTTTCGCGGCAACGGCCAGTTCTGCATAGGTGGTGGGGGGTTCGCTCAGCCCCGCCTGCTCCAACAGATCGGCATTAAACAGCGTCACCCGCGTGGTCAGATACCAGGGAAAGCCAAAGCTATCGCCATTGAGCGTAGTAGCCTGCCAAATTTTGGGAAGATAGACGGCCTGCTCCTCAGGGCTAAGTTTGTCGTCCAGGGAGAGCCAAGCATTACGACTCGCCAACTGGGAGGCAAAGTCAGGGTTTAGATTGACCACATCGGGGGCTGTCCCGGCGGAAACCGCTGTCAAGATTTTGCTTTGCATGTCAGACCAGGGGACATCCACCCACACCACATCCACATCTGGGTTGGCCGTTTCAAAATCGGCAATTAGCTGGTCAAAATAGTCGGTAAATTTTGGCTGCAGCTGCATGGTCCAAAATTCTACTTCCTGCTTACCAGATTGTTGGCCAGCAGTCTGACTACCACCCCCACAGCCTGCCACCGCCAGGAGTATCCCAGCAGTTGTCCCAGCTGCCATA
>CALBPH010000153.1 GCA_937899365.1 uncultured Leptolyngbya sp. | reverse complement strand
CTGACTGACTGACAAAAGTTAGCCAGACTCATAGGCATAGGTGAAGACTTTGAACTCAAAGCGATAGGCGTGCCCCTCCTGGTGTTTTTGTGAAACGATAGCCGGGTCGGGATCTCGGTGGGAGGAAAAGGTGATGTTTTGAACAATGGTCCAACCGTTGAGCGCTGCCGCCTTGATCCAATCCCAGCCAATGCGAAAATAGCTGTTGCCTCGAAACCAATGGGTATCCACCCAGCGTCGCTGTTTATCAGCCACTACTTGTACCCCTTGAGCAGTGACAAAGAGAGTGGCAATGGCCAAGATAAACCAGAGTCGAGATAGGTCACATACTGAACGAATCTGGGATTTCTGAACGTTCCAGCCATTGGATTGATCATCGAGAAAACTCTCTTCAATATCAAATCGCAAACCATACTCACAAAAGGTCTGTAGGGTGGTGGGTTCATCGCTGACAATGGCCCAAAACTCGCCGTTGACATTGTTACGACCCACGGCCAGATGAACGGGACCATACCAGGCATCTTTGTGTATCCGTACGGTATGAAAGCACAGGGCCTCACCTCGATTAAAGTGAAAGTCTTGGAGCTGAGTCCAACCTTTTCCCGCACGCCACACCCAGGTGTCTTTCTTTAAACGAATGCGATAACTCGAGTGCCACTGCTGGGTGAGTGCCCGCATCAGCTCGGGATGGGCAAATCCACGGTCGGCTAAGAGCACCACATTGACACCGGTCGGCACACATTGGATCGCTTGGTTCACGACCGCTTTGTAGTCATTGAAGGCGACGGTGGCACTGCGATGATGCAGCACTCGCCACGCTACGGGTAAAGCCCGCCCCCGATGGACTACCGCAATGCGAATCAGGCAATATTGGTCCCAAAAGAGGGAGGTATCCAAGCTCAAGTACAGGCACTCGTCTTGCCAATCTGCCAACGCGGCTCGAATCAGAGGCTTGTAGAGCTTGTGGATGTTGATGCGACTGTTGCCTAACCAGCGTCGCACTCGTCTCTGCTTACTTTGGGCATAGCAGCCTCGACTCGGCAGATACGGCAGCCAACGTGTTAGATTCACCTCGCCACTGTGAATCAGTGCCACCACCATCAGGATACAGGTGGTTAGATGGGCTTGATGAGCCCAGGGGCAGGCTTGACCCAACCAGGCATTCACGGCATCGTAGAGGGGGGAGTTTTTTTCTCAGCATCACTAGGGTTTTGAGTGGTATCTAAAGCTTAGAATGCTGGCTCCCCTCCTTCCAAGTCTTTACCGCTAGAACTCCCATAAACAAGGGACTAGATGCTCTTTTCGTCAGCTTTTGTCAGTCAATCAGGGCTCTTGGTCTCTCCAGACTAAATTACTAGAGCTATTGTTAACTCTATATCGGATAAAATTAGTGAGCCGAAGTAAGTCGAAGAAAACATCTGTTTGCGTAAATTCTAACAAAGCTACTAACGTCTTCGGATGTATTTCATTAGCCTTCTCAAGAATTGTGCGTTGGTCAAATAAATCAATTAGTTTAACAATAGATAAATGATAATCAGGCTTCATTAGCCATCTGTCAATAGGAATATATAAGCAATTATGTAACGTACTGAAAAAACTATTAAAGAAGTCGTTCAAGTTTAAAATTTCCTGAACTGCATCTACAACACGAGAATCGTTAAATGATTTTCCAGCCTCAACAAATATTTTCTGGAAAGCACTTAAAGTAATCCGAGGATTATCATGAGATACAATAGTTAAAATATATTCAGTAACAATCTTATGTGCAGAGTTATCAGCACTCAATTTTATACAAGCATCTAAATTTTCATTGGAATCATCAAACCCATCAGATAGTGAGTATGAGTCGATCAAGTCTTTGATTCTAGAGAGATCAGAAATTATTTCTTCATTAGTAAGTTCTACTAACGAAGGATTTTTGTCGAAAATTTCTGCATCTATATCCGCAATTTTATAACTAAGCTCAATATCATCTACTACAAGGTCCAATATCTCAGACAAACGCTTTTCATCTTCATGACTAGGATTCACCTTCAGTGATAGTTCATAGTAATATTTGCAAAGCTCTTGATGATTAATTTCACGCATCTTTCTTACCAAAATTTTGAATTCCGACAGAATTATCTAGTTATAAACTTTGCTGGCTTCTTGAATTAGATTTTTGATTTTATACGCAGCACGATTACCTCTACGCTTTATCCGTTCAAGCGTTTTTGGATCTTCTAAATCATCCATACTAATAAGCTTTTCTTCCGCAAGTTTTATACATATTTGCTTCCACTTTAAGCGTTTAGACTTCCATACAATAATTGATTTTTCCAATGGGTCAAGACTATTAATCAAATCAGCAACAAGACTCATTTCCTCATCACTGAAGATATCAGCATTAGATTTTGAAGTAAATTCATCTTTGCTAGATAACTTCTTAACTACTTTAGTTCGATAGAGTTTCTTTCTATATTCCTCCTGAATAATCTTGTAAGACGTATTGTGCAGCCATCCTAATATATGGGGTATTTCATCATTCCTTTCAAGGTGTTTCACTGCCCTCAAAACAGCATCAGCAAAAATATCATACGCATCATAGGTACTTAATCCATAGCGGTATA
>CALBPH010000152.1 GCA_937899365.1 uncultured Leptolyngbya sp. | reverse complement strand
GTGCGCATGCCCATGATGCTGATCATGGGCCGTCTGTTCAATTTCTTCTTGCACCAGCTCGGAATAAGATTCAGGGTTGTTATAGCCAACATCCAAAATTAACTGCAGAGGTACTTGCCCCTGCTGACTGTGCAAAATCCTTGCTCCCTTTTTCACGCTATTTAGATACTCTTCTAACGTCTTTACCTGGTCCGATGACGCTAGATCGGTCTTGTTTACAATTGTGACATCAGCATAGGTAATTTGCTTAAAGGCCGCTTCACTCTCAAAATGATCGGCCGTGAAAGTTTCGGCATCCACCATGGTGATAATGGAATCCAATCGGGTTAGATCACGCAGCTCTGTGCCTAAAAACGTGAGCATAATCGGCAGTGGGTCTGCCACCCCGGTCGTCTCAATGATCATGTAGTCCACACGGTCGTCCCGCTCCATGACTCGATAAACGGCATCCACTAGATCATCGTTAATAGTGCAGCAAATACAGCCATTGCTAAGCTCAACCATGGATTCATCCATGGACACTAAGAGCTGACCGTCAATATTAATATCACCAAATTCATTAACTAGAACAGCAACCTTTAAATCTTTGTTGTTGCTCAGAATATGGTTCAACAACGTTGTTTTACCACTACCGAGAAACCCGGTAATGATGGTAACGGGCATTCCTCTTTTGGTGTTCAAAGGGGCAGGTGAGACTGTCATGAGATTAACTCCGAAAGCAACGAGGTGAGCTAAGAATGCATAGTGCACCTGCATTCAGGTATTCAGAAGACAACTGCGTAAGATTAGAACACAGGCCAGTCTCGCACTATCATCAGGCGCAGTGTCCCGGTACGGTGCAGACATTAAGGGCGATGTGCCTTGCTCAGAATTATCAGCGGGGGCAGCTTTACCTAACGTTTCAACAGTATTTGTGACGGTTTGGAGGAGCGCTGACATGCGTGACATGAATATAGGTAACATAAAATGTAAACCATTATGATAATGATTATCATTCTCAGGTATCTTACATCAGTTTTTCACAATTGACGTGATCATAATCCTTAAAAATCTATGACTCAGGTTCACTGTACTCGGGCTCAAATAGCGGTACTTCAAGTACTACGGCAGCAACCTGAACCGCTGTCGGCTCAGGCGTTGTACAAGCTTGTCAAGAAACATCAGCGGATTGGTTTAGCAACGGTATATCGAGCCCTTGATGCGCTAAAGCGCATGGGAAAGGTGCAACATCGGGTAACGCTAACGGGGGAAATGCTTTACAACGCGGTGGAGCAGGACCATCACTACATGACCTGTTTGGACTGTGGACAATCCTTTCCTCTAAATATGTGTCCTTTGAAGAATCTGGAGTCTTCCCTCCAGCATTCCAGCTCATTTACAATCTACTATCACACCCTCGAGTTCTTTGGCCTCTGTGAACCCTGTTCAGCTCAAGGCGGATGAGTTGAGTTTATGGACGTTATTAGCTATTTTGGTGCATTGCGTTACAGCTGCTGATCTTTGAGTAGTAAAAAGTAACGGAAAGACCTTATCCAAAGTAGAGAATTTTCTGTATGGGAAATAGTGCTTATCGTAGGTGAAATTTAAATAGTCAGTATCAATGTTTTTATGAGGATCTCTCCTAAACCTTTTTATTAAGGAAGTAGAAATCAATCTTTAAACCAACGGATTGATGACCGATTTAAATTAGAATGATAATGATTATCATTCTATGATGGCGTGTGAGTCAGGTTATCTGGCGGCAGGTCAGTTCACTCCGTTGGGCAAGACCGTTCTATGCTCTCTGTCAAACCCCTGGTAGATATTACGATCAAACGATCGCTCTCAGAGTACATTACCGCCCTGGTTTGGTCGCCAGTCGGGCATACGTTAGCGATCTCCTCGGGGGCAGGAGAAGTAGTCCTGTGGCAAGACTTTCGGGAGATTATTCTGAAGGCCGCCAGTGGTGCTTCCATTGATGCCTTAGGATTTTCCAGGGATGGTCAGTGGTTGGCGGCAGCCGGGCAAGCCAGTGAGGTAATGCTCTGGCGGCTGTCGGCTGACTCATCTGAGCTAGTAGATACGCTGACCTTAGGGTCAACCTGGATCGATCGCCTGCAGTGGCATCCCCATCAACCCTGGTTGGCCTGTAACTGTGGCAGGATTGTTTATATTTGGGATGCCGACCAGGGTGAATCCCTGACCACCCTGGAATTGCCTGCTACTGTGCAGGATCTGGCCTGGTCTCCCGATGGCACTCACTTAGCGGCTTCGGCTCAGCAACAGGTTTACATTTGGGACACGTCTCGCTGGAGCTTCCCTCAATATGCATGGGAACTGATGTCTGTTAGTCGAGCCTTAAAATGGTCCCCTGAGGGGGCCTATTTGGCGTCAGCTAATCAGGATAACAGCGTCGGTGTCCTCACCTGGGATAATGTTTGTGCCCTAAAGCAATCCCCCGATAACCCAGATGATTTGCCCGTTCTATTGGCCGGGTTACCTGGCAGGATACGACAACTTGCCTGGGCCGATATTCCCGATGTCGGGCGTTCCCCCATTTTGGCGACCACCACGCGGGATCTGGTTGTTAAGTGGATGCTGATTCCTGATGAAGGGTGGCAGAGTTGGGTCCTGGATATACATCAAGGCACGGTGCTGGATGTGGCCTTTCAACCTGAAACTGGGTTTGCTAGCGTCTCTCTCGGACCATGGCTGGATTTTGCTGTGGCAAGCTGCTGTGGAGCCAGCTCAAGTGCTGGAAGGTGCTAAGGAGGGTTTTTCTTGTTTGAGCTGGCATCCGACCGGAGAATATCTGGCGGCTGGCGGTCAGCAGGGGGAGGTGCTGGTGTGGACTCTCTGCTCCGATGCCAGACAACGCCTTTGTACTCATCCGGAGGGGCTATTGTGAGTCTGGGTTCCCTCTTGCCCCCGTTGGGCGAAACCATCCGTTGTCCCTGCTGCGATCGCACGATCCCAGCTCTGGTGTTAACAGATGCTTATCTCTGCCCTCGCCACGGTTTGTTTGAAGTCGGTTCTGAAGAGAACGATCCTAAGAAGAACAATGTAGTTCATCTTGACTCGGGGCGACAATGGCTCTTCTGGCAAGGGCAATGGCATTGTCAGCACCAGCAAATTGAGAGTCTACGGACCGAAATCTTTGCTGCATTAGATCATCTTCACCATCAGGGGTTTCATGCAACCAGGATAACTCTGGCCCAGCGATATCGAGAGCTGGTAACCCCTTATCTGGAATCTGGGTCTGATTGTTTTCGCCGGATCTACTACGGCAAATTACGTTTGTATGGTCTGCCGGTGACATTTCAGCCTGAAACCCAGGCAGATTATCGATGGCAGGTTATCTCCTTTGAACTTACTAAGGCTCCTGGCTCGCCCAAAAACTATGCCTATTTAACATGTACTCGCGTCAGTGAGAGTGGGGGGAAATTTGGATAACAACATTATGGCTCCGCTGCCCATGCTGGCCCATGTTGAAGCGGCCAACCGATTAACACCTTTGCTGGATGGTCAGCTGACGCCGATAGCGATCGCAACAGGCATTGTCATCGCCTATGCCTTCGGTGCGGTGCATGCCCTTTCCCCCGGTCACGGCAAAACC